>DAICZM010000507.1 GCA_027311145.1 Ktedonobacterales bacterium | reverse complement strand
GTGTTTGTTGGTGTGACCAGCAACCAGAGCGGCGTCCAGGTGCAGCTAACCGTCATTTATAACGTCTTGCCCGGTGCATATTCCAGCGGCACACAACTTACAGATGCCAACGGTCATGCCAGCCTTCCCTGGCACATTCATATCTTCGGGCGCAACGTGACCGCTATTGCCCATTTAATCGTGACCGCACGTGGCCCAAATGGACAAACGGTCACTTCGCCTCCTGTCACGGTCCAGATTGTGAACACGATTGGCGGCTAACGCTTGCAGCCCACCTATTTTGTGGATATAATGCAGAGACAACCGTGTGCCAAGATTTGTCTCTGCTACCCGTATCCCGTTCATCCCGTTATTCTACCTAGTGCTTATTAAAGGTCTGCCATGACACAAACCGATGAGATCCGCAAAATTCAGGAAGCAACACGCGCCATTCGCCAGAACGTTGGGCGAGTCATCGTGGGCAAAGAAGCCGTTGTTGATCTGCTGATGGTTGCACTCCTCTGCGAGGGCCATGTTTTGTTTGAAGATGTGCCGGGCATCGGCAAAACGATGATGGCGAAATCACTTGCGCGTTCGTTAGGTTGCTCTTTTCAACGCATCCAATTTACCCCTGATCTGCTGCCATCCGATATTACAGGCATTACCTTCTACAATCAAAAAACAGGGGAGTTTGAATTTCGTCCCGGCCCACTGCTCACCCAGATCGTTCTTGCGGACGAGATCAATCGCGCAACACCCCGCACGCAATCCGCATTGCTAGAAGCAATGGAGGAACATCAGATTAGTATTGAGCGTGAAACAATCCCTCTGCCTCGTCCGTTTATCGTGATTGCCACGCAAAACCCCATCGAGTTAGAAGGAACATTCCCTTTACCGGAGGCGCAACTCGACCGCTTCTTCATGCGCCTGCGTCTGGAATACCCCAGTCATGCTGAGGAACGCTTGATCCTGCAACGCTTCCGCGATGCGCAACCATTACAAGAGTTGACACCAGTGCTGGATAGCAAGCAATTGCTAGAGCTACAACAAGCCATGCGCCGCGTGCGTGTCGAGTCAGGCATTGAAAACTATATTGTTGAGATTGTGCGCGCCACACGCGCACACAATAGTATCGAATTGGGCGTTAGTCCACGTGGCACATTGGCTCTCTACCGTGCCAGTCAGGCCTTTGCTTCCCTCAAGGGACGCAGTTTCGTGTTACCTGATGATGTCAAACAAATGGCACGGCCTATCCTCGCCCACCGCCTGATCGCCACCAATCAATCGCGTATGCATGGACGCGCAATGGAACAAATCATCGATGAGGTTCTGCGCAGCATCGCGGTTCCTGTGGAGTCATAAGCATCGTGAGAAATTTCCTGGCCAATCGGCAAGCTCAGCGTGAAGGGACCGAAACGAGCAATAGCATCCATATCAGTCGCCGCCTCTATGTACTGGGCGCACTGATTACGCTCGTGGGTATTCCTTTCCGGCAACCACTATTTATTATAAGTGGTCTGCTCATGCTGCTCGCGGTGACAATTACCGCCGTCTGGTCACATTATTGTTTGCAAGATTTACGCTATCGCCGTCAGTTAAGCGAGCAACGCATTCTTTTTGGAGAAACGGTTACGCTCTCCATCTCTGTTGAAAATGCGAAACTGCTCCCACTACCCTGGCTAGAGACAGAGGACACGATCGCGCGCGACCTGGAATTTGAGGGGCAGGAACTCCGGCATACGCTCGTTAGCAATCAAATGGTCCTGGAATGTCTGTTCAGTCCGCGCTGGTACGAGCGCGTGACGCGCCAGTATGTGATGCGTGGAGCGGCACGTGGCGTGCATGTACTTGGGCCAACCCGTCTACGCAGTGGCGATATCTTCGGTTTTACGATGCGTGAGACAGTTCTGAGCAACCACCAGTATCTTCTTGTCTACCCATTAACTGTGCCCATCACCCGTTTTGGCTTGCCCGCACGTCATCCCTTTGGCGATAGACGCGCCCCACGTCGTCTGCTCGAAGACCCATCGCAGGTGATCGGTGTGCGCAACTATGTGTATGGCGATAGTCTACGGCGCGTAAATTGGAAGGCGACGGCACGCACACAGAAAATGCAAAGCAAAGTTTACGATGCAACAACAACGTATACGCTAGTAATTTTTTTGAACACAACAACTCGTTTTGACTCACACTATGGCATTCATCCTGAATTATACGAACTCGCCGTCTGCTCCGCTGCATCCATTGCGGATTGGGCCATTGATGAAGGCTATGCGGTTGGCTTACACGCCAATAGTATTATGTTTCGCCCCGACGAGACAATAGAAGCCGATGGGCAAGGTGTAGCGATACAGGATGCTATGCAGGCACAACTCCAACGGCGGCGTGTCCATGTTCCGGTCTCACGCCATGTGCAGCAACGCGAGCAGATCATGGAGGTTTTAGCACGGGTTCAGCCCTATTTTGGCACTAGTATTGAGGACCTGATCCAGACTGAACGCCCACACTTACCCAATGGGGCCACGATTGTCCTGATTACCAGCAATCTCAGCGAGGTGCTGGTTGATACATTGGCCCAGTTACGCCAACACGGGCATACAGTCGCCATTCTGTTTATCGGGGATAGTCCCGTACCGGTACGTCTGGCCGGCATCACGGTGTACCATATCGGAGGCGAAGAAACCTGGAAAAACCTCGTTGCAGCAGCACGTCCACAGACAGGTCACACGCCCAATGCAGATCAGTCAGAAAAAGGGTTAGCATTGTCATAGAGCGTAACTGTATAGGTCTGGCATCGATACCATAGAAGGAGACCAGCAATGCATGACGAGCAAGAAGCCGAACGCGAGGATTTTGCAGTTGAACTAAGTGATCTCCCCACGACAGATTTAGATCAGCATTCCGCACAATTGCTGTATATTGGGCAAAATATCCGCACACTCAGTAAAAAAATCATACAACGTCCGTATGTCTTGCCAAGCATCTCACTCGCCTTCATGCTAGCAATGACGCTACTACTGAGTGGTTCACAGGGATATCGGCCTCTCCCAACACCGCAGAGCGGCTTCTCACTTGCGGTGGAAACTGATACAAACATAATACAGATACCAACACAAGGGGGCAATGGTCCGAAAACTATTATCAGTTGGACACAAGGTGATGGCACGTGGATGGTTCAGTCTGGCATACTACCCAACGAGTGCGCACAAGGCTCATCCATCGGCAATATCCATCTTATCGGCAGTTATCCCGTGTGGATTACGGGCATGAAAGGTCCAAATGCCAGTGTCACCCTGTTAACGCAGCAAAAAATCAATGAGCAGCCCTGGGTAGGATGGGATGTGCCACTTTCGGTAGAGATCATTCATGGCGTTCACGGGCCAATCACCTTCTCGTTTGTCGGGTTATCAGCTGGCCTGCCCCCCTTGCTAAGCGAACCCATCAATGGCATCTAT
>DAICZM010000506.1 GCA_027311145.1 Ktedonobacterales bacterium | reverse complement strand
GTAGCAAAATTGTTATAAAAAGTGCTAACATTTTGCTCACTTATGCGTTATAATACATAGGCTTGGGATGGAAGGCGGGATGTACGTGGGCAAGCATATCCACCTCGACGAGCAGCTTGCAGCATATCATCTGATTATCCGTGCAACCTTTTCCCCATGGGGTTCGCACGCGCTCCACTGAGAGTTTCGCGCTGCTGTTTGTATGCGCGTAGTAGGGGGGGAACGAGCTGGCACCCCGTTCTCCTCTTGCTTTTCCAAGCGAGAAGGGGTTGCATGCGATTTACAATACGGTCTTTTGGCGGAAAACTCATAGCACTCACGTCCCTGACGTTCTTGCTCTGTATCCTACTTTTAATTTTAGCATCCTGGCTTCTCCTCACCTTTTACTCCATGCGCATCACACAGAGTAGTGCTAGCCAGCATCTTTTACTCTTGAAAAGAAAATACCAGGAAACAAGCACACTGCTCATACAAGAAGCGAAGACCATCGCTTCCGATGCCCGCATTACCACGATTGTCACACAAAATATTATTCAGCCAGATAATTCCGTTGGTACACTTGCACCTGTTCTTTTACAACATCGTCACTTCTCAAGCTTAACAATTGTTTCCAATCATCTTCAAATCCTTGCCCAAATTGATAGTAACACCTCCCCCAGCGAAACGCTTAGCTCGGTAGATCAAGAGCTTACTACTCAGGCACTACAAGGCTATTCCGCCATCTTTCTCCGACCGGAAAACAGCAGCAATGCTATTACGCCTCCTATCACTCACTGGGAAATCCAGATTGCAGTACCTATCACCATGAACAATACCATCACCGGAATATTATTAGTATCACAAGCAATTGATACCACCTTCGCTCAAATTTTGAGCAACACTATCAATCAGAATATCCTTTTATGTCTGAATGGGCATATTCTCGCTAGTACCACATTACAGGACTTTTTTGATAGCACTACCCCCTCCGCACAACAAACATTCTGCCAGACAGGTAGCAGTCACACCATCCATGCCGCTCAGACATACCTTGCACAAGCAAGCACACTCCCAGCAAATAACCAACTTATGCGATCACCATCGCTGACACTCGTCGACATAGAGCTTGTCACATATCCCCTCTCTTCTAGCCATCAACTCTTTTTATTGCTCGCTGGAATGGGACTTTTTATTTGTGGTTTCTGCATCGTGTTGTACGCCTTGCTCACCCAAAAACTCTTCATTCAGCCTCTTCGTCGCATTGAGGCTCAGATGCGGACACTGATCGGAAACAGTGAGGAAACAAAAACTACACCGCTTGTGCCAAGCAGCAGCGATGAATTAAGCATGCTTGCACGCTCATTCAACCTGCTCTCCGCATCCTTAGAACAGGAAAACTTGTCAATGGTAGAGCAGATGAGCAATATTTTGGTTCTCAGCGATGCGTTGATCTCAACACTCAATCTTGAACACCTACTAGGCGAGATCGTCTCGCGCCTCGGCCACATCATGCAAGAAAAACATGTTTCGCTGCTCCTCTATGGGCGCGAAATGCCTGCACCCTGGGCAGTCGCGCAATGGAGCGATACCCCAAGCGAGACACCTGGCATACCAGCCACACCCGGCTCTTTTAGCAGCTCTGGCCCTCACGGGGCAGTCACCGTCCATGCTGACCCCAGTGGGGATATCACAATGGCGGCAACTACCAAGATGACCGTTATCCCATCTTCCCATCTTCCCTCGCCCAGCGGGAAACGCCAGAGCGTCCAGCCCACTAAACCAACCGACTCATCAGCACAGGAAACCTTTCGCACGCGCATTCCACGCCCCGCCTTACGTGATCTGGATATGATCTTAGCCCGCATGGTCATTCAACGCAAAAAAATTGCCTACGGCGAAGATATCGAGACCATTTATCGCGAACGGGGCGAAACCTGGGCACGCATCGCCTACCACGCTGGCTATCACTCCGTCATTGCCGTCCCACTACTCCTACAAGATCAAGCTATCGGGGCTTTCATCCTCTATAGCGATCACCCCAACAAAATCAGCAGTCGCGACACGTTCCTACTGAGTACCGCAGCCATTCAATCCTCGATGGCAATTCAAAATGCCCTGCTCTTTGCAGAGATCAAGGATAAAAATGCAGCACTAGAACGTGCAAACCAACTCAAATCGCAGTTTTTGGCAAACGTCACGCACGAATTGCGCACTCCCTTACACAGCATTATCAGCTATGGTTCATTTATATTGGACGGTTTTCTTGATGGCACACTGACCCAGGAACAAGAAGAGCATATCCAGTTCATGGTACACAGTGCCGAAGACCTTGCACACCTGGTCAATGATATGCTAGACCTTTCCAAAATTGAGGCAGATCGGATTGAGATAAAACCTGAACCGATGGAACTGCTCCAGGCCCTGAAAGAGATGGTCAGCCAACTCAAACCACTGGCTGACAGCAAGCACCTCATGATCTCGCTTGAGATGGAAGAGAACCTCCCTTCCATACTAGCCGATAGTCACCGTTTGCGTCAAGTTTTAGTAAATCTGGTCTCTAATGCTATCAAGTTCACCGAACAGGGAGGAGTAACCATAAGTGCTACGTTGATACGTCGTGATGATACTGTTCGGATTGCTGTCCGTGATACAGGTATAGGCATATCGCCCGCCGCCCTCGGCTACATTTTTGAGGCGTTTCGTCAGGCCGATGGTAGCACAACGCGCCGTTTTGGCGGGACTGGGCTGGGCTTAACCATCGCCAGAAAACTGATTGAGCTACAAGGCGGCGAGGTCGCAGTTGAAAGCACGGTCGGACAAGGTTCCATATTTTCGTTTACCTTGCCCACCGCCCCACCACTCGTGACACACACACCACAAGCACAACAGATGCACCAAGCACCATAAACCGTTGCCCACCGTAATTGTTTACCTATCAGACGAGAGAATACTGATGAATATACCAACGCTGACAACACGCGCAACCATTCTTATTGTTGAAAACGAACTCTCTAATCGCATCTTAATCGAGCGCGTCCTATCTACACGCGGCTATCGCTGTCTATCAGCATCCAATGGACGCGAAGCCCTCGATCTGCTCGACCATGAACAAGTTAACCTGATCCTAACCGATCTCTCAATGCCCGTACTGGATGGATTTCGTACAACACAGCTCATTCGGGCACGTCCAGGCCTGGAAAAAATTCCGATTGTCGCTGTCACTGCCTTTGCCCTTAACGATGAGGGCGAGGCTGCCAAACGGATTGGTTGCACTGAATATCTCACCAAGCCATTCAAACCACGCCAACTACTAGAGCTTGTAGAACGCCTCCTAGCACGCTAGCACACGACGGCATCTATATCGTCTTTCCCTTAGGCCCGGAATGGTGTATAGTAACGACATCACCAGCAGTTAACAACCAAGCAGGCTAGCTATGCTCATACCTGCTCAGTTCGTCTC
>DAICZM010000505.1 GCA_027311145.1 Ktedonobacterales bacterium | reverse complement strand
CTACCATACAACTATTCAGGAGAGCGGATGTTCCGCTTTCCATCATCAACCACGATAAATCACACGAAGGAGTACACACAATGGGCACAATTCATATTAATACAGACCTGCTGCGCCAACTCGGTCAGATATTCTACCAGTTGAACGACAGCATCCAGAGCAACACAGAAGCTCAGATTCAGGGCTACACCAATCAGGTCGAGAGCGATTGGCAGGGTGTCAGCCGCCAAACTTACGAGCAAATGTACCAGGACTGGCGCAGTGCGGCACAGCAGTTGGTCTCACGTGGCGAAGACCTAGGCCGCCATCTGCAGGACACCGCCACCCGCTTCGAGCAGGCTGACCAGAGCCTCTAGTTTCCTCTTCGTATCATCCCAACAGCCCCTATAACGCAGTATTGCCTTATAGGGGCTATCTCTCATCAGCAAAGGAGCCACAAACAATGGGCAATATTCATGTCAATACTGACCTTATGCGTCATCTCGGTGCCCTCTTCGTTCAACTCAACGAGCAGATTCAGAGCCAGCTAGAGCCACAGATTCAAAGTGCTTCCGCAGAACTGGAAGGCGACTGGATTGGCGTCAGTCGGCAGCATTTCGATACGATGCTCATGCAATGGCGATCTTCCGTGAGCAGCCTCACCAACTGGGGTGACTCGATCGGCCAGCACCTTCAAGAGACAGCCAGCAAATTTGAGCAAGCCGATAATAGCCTGTAATGCAACACACCCTTGCCCTTCGAAACTGTGACATTGGTGGCCTTGCCTGTAATACTTATGAGAACGCCGCACACTCTCGTTTTCGTGTTATCTTGCGGTATTGATACCTGCGCAAGCCACCAACGTGTACTCGCCACAGACACAATATCAAACGCGAATACCGATATTTGAGCAATGAGACTTATATCTGGTTCTGGAATAGAAGTTTCGGTACTCATTTTTGCAGGTTCCTATGATAGCGCAAAGCCTACTCACCACCACAATGAAAGGAAACCAGGCTGTAAAAATTGGTTTCCTCTCAACATCTCCTAGGGCACAAATGGCTCAATGCTCGGTGATTGCTCGGCTGTTTTCAAAAGTTGGAGGGCAGCGGTGATGACTGCGCGCTGCTGGTCGAACTGGTGAGGCATACCCAGTGGTCTGCCCATTAAGAAAGGTGTCGTCAAGACTCTAGGAGGTTTCATCAAGCGAGCGGTTGGTGCAAAGGCCTCCACATAGACGCTAACGGTTGGAATGCCTGCGGACTCAATGGCGCGTGCGAGGTGACTGACCGTCACGTGACAGATGGGTCAGCCAGGGGTCAAGAAGACAGCATCGACGCCATCCTCCTTAAGCAACTGCACCCACTGCGGCGTCGTTTCATCACGCAAACGCTGAATATTTGTCAGCCCGTGAAAAGAATAATTGTTTCCCGCCAGCGCGCCAATCACGCCCTCCTGTGCCAGTTCATGAAAATGTGTCAGCGGGAAAATCACGTTGACATCTTCCTGCGCTGCGTGAATATCATAGGCGATATGCCCAACGCGCAATCGTTCAACAGGCGTATCGGCAGCAATAACACGTAGCGATGCTACACGCTCCAACGCGCTACGCGTATCTTGCGCTGCCTCCTCATAGGTCAGATTTGCCGGATAAAAGCCGGGCTGGTCATCGCGATAGATCGCGCCCGAAGTAAACAAGGCGATCTTTGCTTGATTGAGCGGCTTGCGCAACGCAGCCAGCGGAACAGCAGATAGGTCTGGACGCACCTTGCTAACTGTCTGCGATGCTTGATATGCCTGCCTCTGCTGCTGTTGCACAAATTGAGTCAATGCGCTGGTATCCTCATCATCCATCGCACTATTGACGAGGCGCAACAACTGTTGCAAAAAATCCGCGCTCTGTCCTTCCGAGAGATTTTTCAGAAACTTGAACTGGTTGTCAGCCCGTGTACTGTGATAGAGACTGTCGGCAAAGTCTCCCACAGTCAACGGGTGTTGCGAAGCTTCCTCAGCCATGTAGACTCCCTTACAGAAAATACAGCAATGACCCTGTATGAGCGTCAATATTCGTCCAGGGTCATCAAAAATTGGATTAGCACATCAGTATATCATTACAGCTTCGCTCGCTCATATTGTGCGGGCCATTTCACATCGACATGCAGCGCATGAGCCGCGTGCAGAGGCCAATAGGGATCGCGCAAGAGTTCGCGCGCCAGCAAGACGATATCAGCTTGCTCTTCCGAGACAATCGCATTCGCCTGCTCTGCTTGTGTAATGAGACCAACTGCTCCTGTCGCAATCCCAGCTTCGCGTCGAATCTGCTCTGCAAAAGGGACTTGATAGCCTGGAGCCAGCGGAATACTGGCCTTCTGCACATTTCCCCCCGACGAGGCATCTACCAGATCAACACCGTGTTGCTTAAGCGCACGGGCAACCTCAACCGTATCGGCAATCGTCACGCCACCCTCGCTCCAATCACTGGAGGAGAGACGTACCCATAGAGGATACTCTGCGGGCCAGACTGCCCGGCAGGCATCCACAACCTCTAACAAGAAACGCATGCGGTTAGCAAGATTGCCACCATATTCGTCGTCGCGGTGGTTAGAAAGTGGCGAGAGAAATTCGTGCAAGAGGTAGCCATGCGCTCCGTGCAGTTCGATTACCTGGAAACCGGCCTGCAATGCACGTGTCGCCGCTACCTGAAAACTCTTAACGACCTCGGCAATATCTTGTTTCGTCATGGCCAGCGGCAATGGATATGTGTTGGAGAAACTCTCTGCACTGGGGGCAACAGTCTGCCAGCGGCCCTCCTCAACAGAGATCTCGCCTTGCCCACTCCAGGGACGATAGGTGCTAGCCTTACGACCCGCATGCGCCAACTGAATTGCAGGAACCGCACCCTGTTCTTTAATAAAAGCGGTAATCCGCGCTAACATCTCGATATGCTCATCGCGATAAATACCCAGGTCTTGTGGCGAAATACGTCCACGCGCCTCGACTGCTGCCGCTTCAGTCATCACTAAGGCAGCCCCGCCAACGGCACGGCTACCCAGATGAACCAGATGCCAGTCATTGGCAAAACCGTCAACCGACGAATATTCGCACATCGGCGAAACAGCAATGCGATTTCTTAGCGTAATGCCACGCTGTGTAAACGGACGAAATAACGGCGCGACAGTTGTCTGCCCCGTTTCTGGAGTGGGTGTGTTCTCTCCCTTTGGTAGGGTCTGCATAAAAAGAAAGCTCCTTATCCTTGATGCTCATACGTCGGATATAGCATACCATTTTCCCACAGACGAAATTTCTTTCTACCTTATGGCAAAACAGTCGCACTTCTTCATATGAGAACATTGGCATTCCAAAATCTTATTCCACATTGTTCGTGGAAAGAAAGAGAGCAAAAGGTTGAAAAACTCCAAAAGGAAATTGTAAAGCATCACCCTTGAGAGTGGCTTGAAAAGAAAAGCTTTCGCGATCGGCAAGAGGA
>DAICZM010000504.1 GCA_027311145.1 Ktedonobacterales bacterium | reverse complement strand
GTATATTACACAGCTCGACGGTACCCGGTCTGGGTACTACACTCGGTCGCGGTGGTGCTACCACTTTCCCGCAAGATATTGTGAATAGCGATGTCGTATTAATCATGGGCAGCAACATGGCTGAAGCCCACCCAATTGCATTCGCAAATGTGGTAAAGGCCAAAGAACGTGGCGCAAAGGTCATTCATATTGACCCTCACTATTCACGCACTTCGGCACTGGCCAATCTCTATGTGCCTACACGTGCTGGCGGTGACATTGTCTTCCTGGGGGCCATCATTCGCCACCTGCTGGAGCATAAACTGTTCTTCCACGAATATGTGATGCCTTATACAAACATCACCTCACTCATCAGCGAGGATTTTCAGGATACAGAGGAGCTGGACGGTCTTTTCTCTGGTTTCGATCAAGCAAGCAACTCATACACTGATCAGAGCAGTTGGAGTTACCAACGCGACGAAAATAACAACATTCTCAGTGACCCCACGCTCGAACATCCGCGTTGCGTTTATCAAGTCATGCGCCGTCACTTTGCACGCTACACGCCCGAACTGGTCGAGCAGGTCTGTGGTGTTTCGCGCGATGTCTGGTTACAGGTCGTACAGGCACTCGTCGAAAACTCCGGTCGCGAGCGCACTGGCGTTCTCTGCTACGCAGTCGGCTGGACACAGCATTCAAAGGGCGTGCAGATCATCCGTGCCGCCGCCATTATGCAACTGCTGCTCGGGAACATTGGCCGCCCCGGTGGTGGAATTATGGCCCTACGTGGACATGCTTCTATCCAAGGTTCCACCGATGTGCCAACCCTTTATGACCTCTTAGCCGGCTATATGCCACAGCCAAGTGCGCTTCTGCCACAACAAACATTAGCCGAATACATCGCTAGCGCAGGTCAAAAAACAGGCTGGTGGGCAAATATGCCCGCCTACATCGTCAGCCTGCTCAAAGCATGGTATGGCGAGGCAATCAACGCAGAAAACGACTGCGGCTACTGCTGGTTGCCCAAAACCAACGGCGATCACTCGCATCTCGTCACCAGTTACGCTATGCTCGACGGCAAAGTCAAGGGCTACTTCCTCTTTGGACAAAATCCTGCCGCTGGTAGCACCAACTCCCGGATGCAACGCAAAGCTCTAGAACAGCTTGACTGGATGGTTGTACGCGATCTCTATGAGGTTGAGTCCGCAGCTTTTTGGTATAAAGGACCTGAGGCGGTTGACCCCACACAGATCAAGACAGAGATATTCTTGCTTCCAGCCGCCGCCTCCACCGAGAAAGAAGGCAGTTTCACCAACACACAGCGTCTTTTACAATGGCGCGATAAAGCAGTTGACCCTCCCGCCGATGCACGTTCTGACCTCTGGTTCGTCTACCATCTTGGCAAACGCCTGCAAGCACTCTATGCAGACAGCACTGCCGCCCGAGACAAAGCTCTCCAGGCCCTTACATGGGACTACGAACGCACAGAGCCAGAACACGACTCACGCATCCTGGACGAACCTGATATCATGCTCATCCTTAAAGAGATCAATGGCTATTATGTGCGCCCAGTTGTCGGTAGTGATAGTCCCCCTGACAAGGTGTACAGTCTACGTGAAGCTCCGCACGTACCGATGTTTACTGCCCTCAAAAACGACGGTAGCACGGCATGCGGCTCTTGGATTTATAGTGGCGTCTATCCAGAAGTTGGCCATAATCGCGCCGCAGACCGCACACCGGATGACTATATGAATTTACAATGGGGCTTTGCCTGGCCCGCTAACCGTCGTATCCTCTATAACCGTGCCTCCGCCGACCCCGCAGGCCGCCCTTGGTCAGAGCGCAAGCAATATATCTGGTGGGATGAAGCGCAAAAGAAGTGGACCGGTTATGATATCCCTGATTTTCCGGTCAACAAGCCGCCCAACTATATCCCCCCAGCCGGGGCAATCGGCATGGATGCCATCGCTGGCACAGACCCGTTCATCATGAAACCCGATGGCAAAGGTTGGCTCTTTGTGCCTAGTGGCCTGAAAGATGGGCCATTGCCCGCACACTATGAGGCTGCCGAGTCTCCAGTCCATAACGCGCTTTACCACCAGCAAAGCAACCCGGTTGCAAAATACTACAAAGACCGTCAAGATAATCGCCTGGCAACGGTCGGTGACGAACATTACCCGATTGTAATCACCACCTATCGCCTGACTGAACATCACGTGAGCGGCCCAATGACACGCTGGATGCCCTGGCTCAATGCGCTACAACCGGCACTGTTTGCCGAAATCAGTCCCGAACTGGCGGCAGAGCGCAAGATTATCCATGGCACCTGGATGGTCATTAGCACACCACGCGGCGAGATCGAGGCCCGCGCCATGGTCACACGGCGCATTCGTCCCCTCCAGATTGCCGAGCATACCGTTCACCAGATTGGTCTACCCTTCCACTGGGGATTTCAGGGCAAGAGCAAAGGCGGCATTACGAACGATCTGGCCCATATGGTCTTGGAACCCAATGTCAGTATTGAAGAGGCGAAGGCGTTCACCTGCAATGTACGCCCCGGACGCCTCCATGAAGGAGCGTAGCAATGGCGGCTGTTGAAGCAAACACAGAAGGGTCTTTAGGGTCTCGCCTGCGTGCGGCTCCCTTCCAGACTGGCATCGCACTGATTGCAGGGGCTATGCAGCCCTTGCACAAGGAACCACCTCCTCCGCCACAAGAGGCCATGGGCTTTTTTACCGACACCAGTATCTGCATCGGTTGTAAAGCATGCGAGGTGGCCTGCAAACAATGGAACCAACTCCCTGCAACTGAACCATCGTGGAGTGGCACTAGTTATGACAACACGCGCCAGCTAGGTGCCACAACCTGGCGACATGTACAATTCATCGAACAAATCGAACGCCGTCAACCCTCAATAGCGACCACGATGGGAGCGCGCCCTGCCCTACCACTGCTTGACAATCACGTGGCTCAGGCTATGAGCAACGGCATCATCCCACAGACACCGCCTGGAACGGCTTTGCCGTTCTTCAACAGTGATCGCTGGCTCATGCACAGCGATGTCTGTAAACACTGCGCCAACGCTCCTTGTCAGGAAGCATGTCCCACAGGGGCAATTATTCGCACCGAGTTCGATACGGTGTATGTGCAGCAAGATACCTGCAACGGCTGCGGCTATTGTATCGTTGCCTGCCCCTTTGGCGTGATTGCCCGTGACGAACAGGGAGATCATCATGCCCACAAATGTACACTCTGCTATGATCGCCTGAAAGATGGCCTGGAACCCGCCTGCGCCAAAGCATGCCCCACCAAATCTATTCAGTTTGGACCCGTTGCCGAACTCAAACAGATTGCCCGTGAACGGGTTGGCACACTGCACGGGCATGGCGTGCATGAAGCGCAACTCTATGGGGCTGATGATGACATCCTGGATGGTGGTCTCAATTCTTTTTTCCTGCTCCTTGACCGTCCTGAAGTCTACAATCTGCCAGA
>DAICZM010000503.1 GCA_027311145.1 Ktedonobacterales bacterium | reverse complement strand
GTACGATAATCAACAACGAAATTTGATGGCTCACTTACGCCAATCCCTTGCTGCATAAGGCTTAGCGGCGATTTTCATGAAACCGCAGGTTGCGGTCTGTGTGGGAGAAAATTCTTCACTTTTCTCCAGTCCAATTATTGCTTTTGACTTGCGCCAACCTATTGATAGAAAGATATTTATTGCTTCCTCAGAACTATATCAATGTGAGATGCTATTCAGGTTGACCGTTTTGCCCTCCGAAACACGTACAAACCAAGTCAGATTCACTACGCCTTCAGTACATATATTTACCGCCTGAGAAGAAAGATCTTGGGGATCGAAGGCGCTAGCCTCGGAACAGGAATGTTATACGGAGTGTAAACATTCTGTCGTTCCCTACTCCACTTAAGCTCACAATCGTCGCCCGCTCTGCCAGGCAATCCAGTCCTGATACAGTCGGTCCACATCTCGATCAAAGAACGGGATTTCAAGTATGGATTGTACCCAGACCATGCAGAAGGATATCCATGAATCTCTCCCCCGCACCTGACTAACTCCTTCTGCAGAACTGCCGTGAGGAATATCTGGTGACCCTGCGTTACCCGCGGTATCCCCCCAGTTCACCCCATATTCCTCTCTGCATTTTTTCTTCTGCCTTATTAAAGTCAACTGTCATTTGTAAAAAATTTCTTTGTCAGCATCAACATTTAATTGGCAATACTCCTATGATAGGCGAGTCGACAATGACGAGCCCCTGTATTAGGAAAACACTGCAATGAACGAAACTTACACTTCTTATGAACACCCGAAATTCGCCTGTCGCAGGTTTGCACGCCAAATATGGCAAGAGAATCCCAAGCTGACAGCTAAGGAGATGATGGAACGCTACGAGATCAAATACGAAGCTTGCAAGGGGTATGAATACAAAGAGGCAGAATTGCGGGCCTGGATACTGCCTGACCAAATTGCCCGTGCAGAACTCAACCGATATCGCGAATTGTCTCCTTGGAAAATAGAGGAAGCCATGACGCTCTGGCTAAATCTTAATCCATTCATCCTGCATTTGTCTTTCCATAGCGGCGACAATGCCTCGTTCTGGCGCGACGCCTACCATCCCAGCTCCAGAGAAATGCTCTATCGGCTGCAGGAGAAAACAGAACGAGCTGCATTCAGCGGGCAGCTACCAACAACAAAATCTGACGATGGCAAGTACTGGGTGATCCCCAGGGACTACTATAACTGGGCCATCAAATACTCCGGTCAGCATCCTGAGCCTGACGGAGAAAAGTTCTTCGAAGAACTCAAGCTGGAATGGGAAAAGCTCGACGAGCTCAAAAAGGAGAACAAGGTCGATCTCAAGATTAATGAGATCCGCCGTATCGTTAATTGTATTGAAGCCATCGATCCCGACTTCAACCCATCCAGCATGCCTGGCAGAAAACAGGACTTCCACAAACTTTGCCAGCAACTGAACAAACCGATGTTCTCGGTCGCGCTCAGCACGTTCAGCGACTACCTGATCAGTGTTTGTTCGTTCAATGCTGGTGCACGCGAGACTGATTATTACGCCAAACTGGCGTCCAAACTGGGGTGATCTCCGTTTCACCCCAGATTACCCCACACGCAGTTCAGACGTAGATACGGCAAGGCATCCGTAGATTCCCACCTCAGGTGATAGCCGATCACCTGAGATTCCCCGAATTATTTCGGTTCGTTAAGCCTCGCATACTCCTCCCATCAATTTACGGGAGTAGGAGTCATGCAGTACATTCAGCAGGCCCTCAAGGTCATAAGCGCATTAGGAACTGCAACGTCGAGGGCAGGCGTTTAGTCCTGCTCGGCCCATGCGCAACCAGCATCCTTCCCCAGCCGTTGAGATCAGCCTCTGCTTCAAGCCTGAAGCGGAAGCGGTGTCTCTGGCCGAGATCGATCTGCTGGTCAGTATCTGGCCTGAGATATTGCGCGCAATGCAGCTTGAGGAAGCATCGGGTCAGCCTGATGACGACGCGGACCTTGAATAATGCCTCCGTCTACGCTATAGATTGAACCATCAATACATTTGGAGCCGCCATGCACGTTGCCCTATATGCGAGAGTATCCACTACCAGACAGGCCGAGAACGACCTGTCCATCCCAGACCAGTTGCGTCAGTTGAACGAATGGGCCAAAGCCAACGGTCATCTGGTTGTGCAGGAATATGTAGAACCTGGTGCATCGGCCACCGATGACAAGCGACCCGTGTTTCAAAAGATGATCGCGGACGCCATGATGAAACCGCCCGCATTCGAGGCCATCATCATCCACAGCCTGTCGCGCTTCTTCCGCGACGGCATCGAGTTCGGCGTGTATGAGCGCAAGCTCGCCAAGAATAAGGTCAAGGTCATTTCCATCACGCAACCAACCAGCGACGACGCCGGGGGTGAAATGATGCGGCGCATCATCAACCTGTTCGACGAGCATCAATCCAAGGAGATCAGCAAGCACGTGTCCCGTTGCATGAAGGAGAATGCACGGCAGGGGTTCTACAACGGTGCGGCTCCGCCCTTTGGTTATCAGGCCATCGTGACTGATACTGCGGGCAGCCGTGGTCGCCACAAGAAGAAACTCGCCATAAACGAGACTGAAGCGGACATTGTGCGCATGGCCTTTGGCCTTTATCAGCATGGACACGAAGGCCGTGAGCTGGGTTGCAAGGAGATCGCCAAGCACCTCACTGACAAGGGACTCCTCATGCGCGGCAAACCGTGGCGCATGCAAAAGGTGCAAATCGTGCTATCGGATACGCTGTATATGGGGGAGTATTTCACCAATATCCGGGACTCCAAGGCCAAGACCAACCGGCCGCCAGAGGAATGGGTCAAAACCACCATCCCCGCCATCATCGATGCGGCGACTTTCGAGCGCGTGAGAGCGAAGCGCGAAGCCCGGAGTCCCGCCAAAACGCCACCACGGGTCACCAATTCCCCTACTCTGCTAACGGGTTTGCTCAAGTGCGGGTGCGGTGCGAGTATGACGCTCGCCACAGGCAAGAGCGGCCGCTACAAGTATTACAAATGCACGCGCCGTCAAAGTCAGGGCAATCGTGCCTGCGGCAGCCACAACCTGCCGATGGAGAAGCTGGATAGCTTAGTTTTGGCACAACTGGCACAGAAGGTCTTTGCCAAGGAACGCCTGCAAATTCTGATGGAGGAACTGCGCAAACGCATCAGGTCTTCCAAAGATAGCCACCAGGAACGCATCAACGAGATCAACCGCCGGCTTAAAACGACCGAGGAACGCCAACAACGGCTATTGGAGGCCATTGAGACAGGCATCATCGAACTGGACGAAACCACGCAACGCCGCTCTCAACAGATCAAGGCCACACGTGAGGCATTGTTCATCGAACTGGCTGGCGTGCGTCGAGACAATTCCATGCCCGAGGTGGAATACCTCAAAGCAAGTCAGGTGGATGTCTTCGGGAAGGTATTACGGGGAAAACTGCTTGCCTCTGGCT
>DAICZM010000502.1 GCA_027311145.1 Ktedonobacterales bacterium | reverse complement strand
AGCCAGGTATGCATGGGAGCCAGACCCGCTTTCGTACCATAACCTACAATAATAAAGACCAGTGCCAAACGCATAACATTTGGGTTGAGATGCGCCGCCACCGGTGCTAGCACCGACCAGTTCAAATCATAGCTCGTCCCCAACACCTGCACGGCGGAATAATAGGTGAGGATTGTGCCAAACAGTGCTAGCGCGATACCTACCGAACCAATAATCACATATTTACAGGCTGCTTCCAGTGCTTCCCCTGTGCCGGAAAAACTTACCAGGAACAGTGACGCCAGCGTTGTCCCTTCAATCGCAATCCACAACACACCTAAACTATTGCTAACGGGGACTACCAACATGCTAAACACAAACAAATGAAATAGCACATAATAGCGACGCATCTGACGCAAACTCCCACGCTCTGTCTTTTTTTGCGCACGCATCTCCACACGCAGATAGCCTACAGAAGCCAGTGCCGCCGTGAAACTCACAAAAGCAATCACCAACAATGTTACTGCACTCAACGCATCTGCATAGAGCCAACCTCCCAAACCATCGCTTATACCAGCATGCAAAATATCTCGTACAACCAATCCTACTACTAACAAAACTAGCAACGAGCCACCAATGGTCACTCTTTCCATCCATACCAACTGTGGCGCAAACCAGCAAATGGCCCCCATTATCAAAGGAAGCAGTAGTAATATCAGAAAAAGCATTGGACGTTACCCCTTTAGACGACGCAAATCGCCTGTATCAGACGTGATAAACTCACGCTGTATATGTGCCACCAGCAAGCTCATCACGATAACAGCGATAAGAATATCAAAAAGAATGCCAAATTCAACAATAAGTGGCATTCCGTATGCAATTGCAACCGCACCAGAAAACAGTCCATTCTCAATGGTCAGGAGGCCAATAACCTGCACAACAGCATGGCGGCGACTGCTCAAAAGAAACAGGCCAATCAACACCAACGAGATCGAGACCGCCAGCGGTGGCTCATTCAAAAATGTACCGGGCTCAATCACTGCTGGTGAAGAAAAAAAAGCGAGTACCGTGAGCAACACACAGATAAGCAGCGACACTGGAATATTTAAGTAGGGACGAACCTCGCGTTGTACATGCAGACGGTTCGCCACATTGCGCAAAAGCCAGACAATTGCGCCACATTTGACCAATATGGTCAGCACAGCCACAATATACAGATCAGTGTCATGCGTGAAATAACCAACAGCCACCGCTACCAGGGCCAGCGCAAACGACTGCAACGTATACGCTTGAATAACTTGTGGGAGCAAATGTGCCGCCACAGTGGCAAACGCGGTCAGCAATAACACAGCTCCAAGAGCTTGCAGCAGCTGTACGGCCAATAGAGGCGGTACCCCTACACTGCCTTGTGTCAAAAATACGGCAATGGAAATAGAGCAAAATCGTAGCATTGATAATCTCCAGAAAATGTGGAACGTATACGCGAAAGAGCTATCCATTTCTGCCAGCATCATCACACGGAACGCTAGCTAGCATGCGTAAGATAGAAGGTCACTATCGCCAAACTAGCTAGTATTAAGGCCGCCCCTAGATACTCTGGAACACGAAAAAAACGCCATTTAGCAAGTGACGACTCAATAACAGCAACGACGATACAAATCGCCAACATTTTTAACAAAAGCGTTCCCAACGCGATTAACACAGCGAGCAGCGTCGCATTCGTTTCTAGAACCAACCCCCAGGGTGCTGTCAAGACGTTGAGCAGAATAGTCAGCAGCACAAAGAAACGCATAGCTCCTCCCCATTCCATCAAAGCTAATTCCTGACCGGAATACTCTAAAATGCGCGATTCCTCGATCATCGAAAGCTCAAACTTACTCGCTGGATTATCGACTGGAATGCGTCCTGCCTCTGCCAAGATCACCATAAACAGTGCTGCTGCCAGCAGCCAGTGTGCAGGATTGTAGAGGTAGGCAGCAGAGATAAGTGTCTGATTGACGACAAAGGGAATAGTGGCCTGCGCGATCAAGGTCACGGTGAACAACACAAGAATCACAACTGGCTCTGCAAGCAAAGAAACCACACGCGCACGACTGCTCCCCATGCCACCAAAAGTGCTTGCAGTATCCATCGCGGCCAAAGACGTAAAGAAACCACCTAGCGAAAGAATAAACCCACCGGCAAGCATATCGCCCATAAATGCATAGGGTAGAGGATAAGCAGTTAATACGGGAATTAGCATCGCGACGACCAGCGGTGTAATAAAGGTAAAAACAGGCGCTACATGGTATACCCATGTAGCATGCTCTGATACCACACTCCCTTTACGCAACAATTTCCCTAAATCTCGATAGGGCTGCCAGATACTCGGTCCCCGTTTTGATTGCACGATGGCTTTAAGACGATCAATAACACCTCGCAACATAGGGGCACACAGCAGAACTGTTGCTATTTGAAGTAATTGAAGAATTGCATTCTGTAACATGTCATCTCTTCTCCTCACCGCTAGATAACCCTAGCACAATGGTTCTTCGGCGAGTGTCTGGCATGGAGTCTCCAGTGTTAAGAAGAGATTCCTCAAGAGTGGCTCTATTTTTGGGCACAAAAAAGCCTCTACCAGCCGAAAAACGACTTTATGTTACTGGTAGAAGCTATCAACACAAGGCATTAGGCGAGCTTCATCGCCATCAAGATCATCAAAGTATCGTACAAGATACTTACAAATAGTTCTATATGAACTATACGTTCTGACAAGAGATTTGTCAAGTGGCTATTTTACCCTGTTAAAGCAGCAAAACCACTTACAATCCGCAATGTTTGGCTACTTCCCAGCGTTATCCTACCTAAGGATAGAATCTTTTTTAGAGATACGCAATCGCACACGAGAAAAGGACAACTACTATGCGACAAAAACATTGCGCTTTCGCTTTTCTTCACATAAGGTTGGGGCTTCTCTGTTTCGTTCTCCTCATCTTCGCCAGTTGCGCCGATTCAGTGAAAACACCCTCGCCAACACCAACACCTCAACTGACATCCCAGTATGAATTTACGGCACAAGACAGCGGCAAAACTGTCACCTACGTCGTCACCTCTCGCTTCCAAATCTTATTAAACCAACAACTGTATCCGAAAGAGCAAGTACACATTTCATGTACACCATCGGCTGCCTTGGGAACCGTTTCTAACCTTCCGTCCGTCACCCCCCCACTTTATGTGCTACGCTACGAAACAGTCTTCCCTGGCAAATGCACAATCAAAAATGGGGACTTTCTGCTCACGGTCATAACTGTCGCTTCCACGTGATAGAATGGACGACGGTCCTATTCGCAGCTAGCAGAAATCAGGAGTCTATTTTCATGCTCACGTATACTACAACCCCAGAACTCACTGAAGCATATATCAGCACGGTTTGGGAAACTCTGCCGCGCTTTATCCGTTCCACATTGCTTCTTCCCTGCCCTTCTCCGACACTTGCCGCACAGTTCCAATGTTCGGTCAC
>DAICZM010000501.1 GCA_027311145.1 Ktedonobacterales bacterium | reverse complement strand
GTAATTTCCCTATAGATGATATGACACGCCGGGAAGAATGTGCCATCTTGGTCGGGGTGAGAGGACTTGAACCTCCGACCTCAGCGTCCCGAACGCTGCGCGCTAGCCGACTGCGCTACACCCCGCAATGACATCCATGCAAGTGACTCGTAAACTTATCTGACTGACAACCTACGTGTTCCGTTTGACCGCTTGCAAGTTGCTTGAGCATTGCTCTTCGATGTTCAACATCAGTAGCATCTTACCTGCTCATCGTTAGTATAGCATACCTATTTGCGATTTGACAAGAGTGACTTTTCCGCGTTCCGCGGCTCTGTTCCCGTATCCTGCTCATTTGACACCAAAAGCTCAGAGGAAGCGTGTACTGTATAGATGTTCTATACAAATAAAGTGAGCAGAGATAAGATCAGCATTGGAAGGACCAAAATTCGCTGTGGCCGGATTAGAAAATATGGTATTAGGTCATTATCATCTTCGACATTTGCTGGGGCACGGAGGGATGGCAGAAGTCTATCTAGCCTATGATGAGTTGCTGAAACGGGAGGTTGCAGTGAAAGTGATAGATAGCAGCAATAGAGAGTATGTCGCACGTTTTCACCGCGAGGGCGAGATGATTAGTCAATTGAGCCACGATCATATTCTACCTGCATTCGACCATGGCGATCAGGACTCCTGGCATTTTCTTGTGATGCCATATATCAAACATGCCACCTTGCGCGAGCGTCTGGTAGAAGGTCCACTTGGTCTACAAGAAGTTGGTGAAATCCTGTTTCAGATAGCCGACGCCCTTCAGTTTGCGCACGACCATGGCATCATCCATCGCGATATTAAACCGTCGAATATTTTGTTGCGCGATGATCACTATGTGTATCTCGCGGATTTTGGTCTGGCTAAATCACTACATAACGTACACGGGCTGACCTTGTCTGGAATATTACTTGGCACTCCTGAGTACATGGCTCCCGATCTGGCATACGGAACCGCGACCAAGAGCTGTGATATCTACGCCCTCGGTGCGTTATTGTATCAAATGCTCACAGGGGTTGTGCCATTCAGTGCGGAAACACCACTGGCAGTCTACATGAAACATCTGCATGAGCAACCATTGCCGCCATCAGTCGTGAATCCGACACTGCCCGCTACCTTTGATGCAATTGTGCTACAAGCATTAGCCAAAAACCCGCACCATCGCTTTACCAGCGCACATGCCCTCTCTGCAGCCTATCAGCACGTCCTGCATTCACTTACGCTAGCAACAGCAACAGAAGCAAGCGAACACGCGCTAGATGATGCCGCTATTTTGACAAGGGACAGCAATGCTACCCACAGAAGAGAACAGACGTTATCCAGACAATGGGCTATTCCGCTCTCTGATAGAGAAGGACCTGCTCAACTGCCAACAACGCCTACACCCATCATATCTGTTCAGCATCACAGTACCACACGCACTGCGCACCGTACTAACATCACCATTATCAGTCTAGTCTCACTTGGTGTCTTGCTTTTTATCGTGTTGCCTATGACAACGCTGTACTACCTCTATACCACTACACCTCACCAGCTTGCAACTACTGCGGCCATCGTGCATTCCGTCAATAGCCCATTATCCACACAGAGCCTCCCCACATCGCTCATGGTCACACCTCTTATTGCTGATAATCTCGTCAATAATAATGCGGGACGTTGGGCAGTTAACGCGACATGCTCATTTGGACAAGAGGGGTATCAGGTCTCAGCAACACAGACAAATGTTCTGCAACTCTGTCCACTGTTGACTAGTACACCGCTCAACGAGACAGTGCAGGTCGATGTCTTACTGCTCTCAGGCCATGAGGCTGGCATTGCATTGTACTTCAGCAGTTCACGTTTTTACGCTTTTGAGATTACAGAGCAGAGACAATTTCTCTTTCGCCGCCATGATAGCAAGATGGGAACAGGTTACGTTGATCTCATCCCCCCTACCAACAGCACACGTATCGCTGTAGACGGTCAAACGAACACATTGACGCTCTTTGCCAATGCGGGCACATTTCAGCTTTTTATCAATGGGATACAGGTTGGCACAGTCCATGATGCCACAGAGAGCGGCGGGCAGGTCGCACTAGTAGCAGGCACACGCATTCCACAGCAGAGCGCGGTCGCCAGTTTTACACATTTTCTGCTGGCACGCATTGGCCAATAGAGATCGTTTGCGCATATCCACAGAGAGCGAAAACGCTCAAATCTCAATATCACAAAACCTCTACAGATTTCTGCAATCACACAGATTTCTATAGATTTTTTGTTGCCAGAACACGAGAAGCGCGCTATGATATGAGAGACTGTAAACTGCTATAGCACATACAGATTATCTTATGCGTAAAGGAAAATACATGCAACAAGATACAATACCCTCTGTTCTTCCACATACAGGGGCAGCACGCTTTATGGATGCCTGCTCCATGCGCCAACCCGATGCCACGCCCATTTGGTTTATGCGACAAGCGGGCCGTTGTCTGGCCGAGTATCGCGATTTGCGCAAGAAATACGATATTCTGACAATGGCGAAGACACCAGAACTCTGCGCGCTGGTCACGCTGATGCCCGTTGAGAAATTCGGCGTGGATGGGGCAGTCCTCTATGCCGACATCATGTTGCCAGTTGAAGGCATGGGTGTCTCGCTAGAACTCCAGCCCGAGGTAGGACCAATTATCCATCATCCCATTCGCACAATGCAGGATATCGAGGCGTTGCGCGTTGCCGATGCCAGCGAGACAGTCCCTTATGTGATGGACGCCCTCAAGCTGGTCAAACGTCAGCTAGCCGGCAAACAGGCATTAATCGGCTTCTCTGGCTCACCCTTCACGCTGGCTTGCTATATGATCGAAGGTCGCCCCTCACGTGACTATGCATTAGCAAAAGCGATGATGTATG
Source organism: Ktedonobacterales bacterium (assembly GCA_027311145.1). Taxonomy (GTDB): domain Bacteria; phylum Chloroflexota; class Ktedonobacteria; order Ktedonobacterales; family Ktedonobacteraceae; genus DTNP01. Next base: position 569 of record DAICZM010000501.1, on the reverse strand, counting down.
GGCAGCCAGCCATGTGGCACGCCTTGATGGACAAATTGACCACGATGATCGCAAACTATCTCGTCGCACAGATCGAAGCAGGAGCAGATGTCGTACAGCTTTTCGACAGTTGGGTTGGCGCACTCAGTCCCAGCGTCTACCGCCAATATGTGTTGCCTTATGCAAAACGCATTTTTGACACCGTCAAAACAACGGGCGTACCCGCCATTCACTTTGGCACTGGAACTGCATCACTTTTAGAGATCATGACCGAGGCAGGTGGTGATATCATGAGCGTCGATTGGCGTGTAGACCTCGACACGGCCTGGGCACGCATTGGCTACGAGCATGGCATTCAGGGCAACCTCGATCCAACCTTGCTACTCACCGACTGGCCTACGATTGAACGTGGCATGCAAGAGGTGCTGCGCCGCGCCGACCAGCGTCCCGGCCATATCTTCAACCTGGGACATGGCGTGCTAGCTCCAACCAATCCTGATCTGCTACGTCGCCTCGTTGATGCCGTCCATACGACAACACAACGCGCATAAGCATAAGCATAAGCATAAGCATAAGCATAAGCATAAGCA
>DAICZM010000500.1 GCA_027311145.1 Ktedonobacterales bacterium | reverse complement strand
ATAATATCCCTTGTTGACGGTACTAAGCCATTCTTCCTTTGTCGTGTGAGCGGCAAGCAGGTCGTTGTGGAGTATCTCAGCACGTAACTCGCGCAACGTTCCCCATCCCTCGGCTTCGACATCATACTTATGAATGGTTTCTTCATTCCGTTGGTGGACCCAGACAAAAGCGTCATCCGGCAATGTAGGATAGCTATCGACAACGGCCCGCAGTATCTCACGTGCGACATCCTCCACAAAACGCGGATTGGCATGTGCCTTATTCACAATATATAGCTCATCCGGGCGTTTCAACAGGGTGTAGTTCTCTGAACTCATCGCACTTTCAACCAGCGCGATCATTTCGCCAGTGTCAATGGACTGCTTGCACCCAATCATCAGCGTGGCGCGCCCGCGCTGGTTGTGTGTTGCCAGTGGTGTGACACTGAGCATCTTTTCAATGACCTCTTCTTGAAAACCCTCTTCTTGAAGACGCATACGAGCGAAAGAATGGACCATGTCTTGTGCGCAGGGACAGGCTACCATACCCTCAACTTCAACCCCAACAAGACGGCGACTGCTGTGTGAAGTGGCGACCGCTTGTGCTAGTAAACCATAGACTTCTTGCGTGCGTCGCCCAGAGACAGGTGTCCATTTCTGCAAAGGATAGGCGGTATGAATATGCACCTCTGCGCGGGCAACTTGCTGACGCTCGACGATGGCTTTGGCAATGGCTTCGGCCAGAAGTTCGATGCGTGGCCAGTTTTCCACGGCGGTTGCTTCCAACACCTCTTCTAATGCATCACTAAAACGTGACATGTGAACCCCAGCTTGTGTTGCTTCAAGGTCTGCATAGAGGTCAAACGTTGCATCAAACCACTGCTGGTGGTCCTCATCGCCCAGTAAAAGGGCCTTTCTGACACCGACTACACCCGCGCGCCCCAGACGCACGTGGACAGTCGGGCTACCACTTTGAATATCATGCTCTAACGAGATGCGCAGATTGGGAGCGAGTTTGTGAATACCCTCTTGTATGACTGCATTGGCAAGTTGCTGAATGGTGCGTTTGCTCAATGGGTCAACGAGTTCCGGCGCGATCTCTGCTAAGGGGGTGAGAACAAAAGCACGCTCTGCTATGCGCGGATGGGGAATGCTCAGCTCCTTTTCTGCAAGAATCAGCGCGTCATAGAAAAGAATATCTATATCAATTGGGCGTGGGCCATTACGGAACGTTGGCTGCCGTCCTAGCGATGTCTCGATTGCTTTGAGTGCGTGTAATACTTCTTGTGGCGCAAGGCTGGTTTTCCCTGAACAGACTAGGTTAAGAAAACGTGGCTGTTCGAGATAACCGACTGGTTCCGTTTCATAGACCGATGAGACTGTTTGAATATCGATAAATGCGCGCAGGCGTTGTAGGGCAGCAGCAAGATGCCCGCGCCGATCTCCTAAGTTTGAGCCAAGCGCGAGATAAATGGTATGTGTGGCAGGCGCGTCTTCCCGGTGAGATGGGAAAAGCGGCGATGCTGTTGTGTCAAAACTCATGAAAAACCTCTCTAAAGACTGGTGTGTTGTTATCATACAGTGTAACAAGCAGCATAGCAGATTTGTTTCCTCTCTGCCTTTCATCGCCGTTATTTAGCTTTTCGTGTGTTGAAATACCCAGAGATTGCTGAATACAGCATCCGTGCCGTGTTTGCTATCGCTGCTGATAAAGAAGCCCAGCAGACCAGTGCTATAGGCAGTATCTGAGAAAGAGGCGACAATGAGTTGTTTGTTGATATAAAAACGAAATTGCGTACCTGTAGCGATAATAAGCAAGGTATTGGTTTGTTTGTAGCCACTGGCAATGGCATTGCTAGTGGTCCAATCAATCAACGTGAGCCATTTGAGTGGATTGCTACCTTGTGCGCGTAGAAAGCGATAATCGCCGTGGCTATCTAGCTCAAAAATGTAGAAATCTTTGTTTGTAGGGGTGAGCCGAAAAATGAGACCATAGGTATCACCATAGAAGAGTTGCGCCTGTGCGGTGATGATGATATCAGAGAAGCGTTGTATGTTGGTGTAACACCATGCGGCTGTATGAATCATGTTTGTATGAACATGATAGCCCTGTGGTGAGAAGTAGCATTGCTGGTGGTCATTGAGCCAACCCTGGCCAGGTGTAGTCATCTTGTCGGCATACAAGACAGGACCTACGCCGAGGGCTGCGGTAATGCCCGCTGTACTTTGCGCCTGCGCCTGACTTGCCAACGTTTCTTCCATTGTCGCTTGCGCCATCGCGGTTGCAGTGAGCCAGGGCATCGCGGGCGTTGTGCTTGTGCTTGTGAGCGAATGTATTTTTGTGTTGTTTGGCACGGCTCGTGCTTGTGTTTGCCAGAGCAGCGTGAGCGATGTAGAAATAAGCAGCAAGCACACACCGAGAGCCGTGAGCAGCAAGAGAGAGAGCGTGCGTGTTTTGTGTGGGCGTGTTGGTGCGTGGGAAATCGGCAACGGGGAGAGTGGATGCGTCAATGGAAAAAGTGGAAACAATACTGTCGATCCTTGTGCAGCCACGTTGTTTGTGGAGCTATCTTGCTCTTGCACAATGGCTTGCTCAGGGAGTGAAGGCATGTTTTGCTGACGCACGATGGCAATATACTCTTCTGCAAATAAACAAGCCTCCTGATAGCGTTCTTCTGGGTCTTTTGCCAACGCTTTGAGGATCACAGCTTCGATGGCGGGCGTAATCATAGCACTAAACTGACTGGGAGCAGGTGGTGTGAGCTGAATATGTTTAAGTGAGATGGCAACCGGCGATTCGGCGGTAAATGGCACACGCCCGGTGAGCATTTGGTAAAGGATCACGCCTAATGAGTAGATGTCACTGCGGTAATCGTTTTTGCCATTCGATTGTTCAGGAGCCATGTATTCAGGCGTGCCAATCATTGCACCATCATGTGTCAATGCCTCGGCTTCCATTTTGGCTTTGGCTAACCCAAAATCAACCAGATAGGCATAGCCATCGGGACGGAACAGAATGTTTGATGGCTTGACATCGCGATGCACAACGCCGTGCTGATGTGCATGTTGCAGTGCCGATGCGATCTGCTCAAGAATGCTCCCGGCCTCCTCCAACGTGAGACGTTCGCGTTTGAGCAGATAGTCGCGCAATGTGCCGCCCTCAATATAGGGCATAACCAAGTAGTACCAGGGACGCTGCTCGCCGAAGTCATAGAGTGGAAGAATATGTTCATGAGAGAGTGTCCCAACCGCAATGGCCTCGCGCTCAAAGCGGCGTACAAAAGCATCCGCACTGGCATATAACACTTTTACCGCAACATAGCGGCGCACGCGCCAATCGTAGCCCAGATAGACTTCTGACATTCCTCCACAGGCGATCCGTTGCCGTAATTCATAGCGCCCTAGCGTTGAACCTTCTATTCCCTTCATCACATACCACCCTTACGTTTTACTTCGATCTTATCTAGCAATAATATACAGCTATGTATATGGAATATTTTATGT
>DAICZM010000004.1 GCA_027311145.1 Ktedonobacterales bacterium | reverse complement strand
GTTTTTGGCAGTCTCTTTGAGTTCATCCACAATCTCGGCGTGATGGTGAGGATTGCCAGACGCGGCAATCTGCTCGTCGTATGTTTGCAAATTGGGGTAAATAGAGCGATCCATGAACTGACTGAGCTGAATGCGCAACCTATTGACAGTCTCTGAATAAGCAAATTCCATCGTAGTCATATCTCCTCTGATAGACAAACCATCTTCACACAGATGATACCACACGGCGTCGATGCGTTTCTATCACGTTCGCATCTCATATTTTCATGCTCAGTTGCAGGAAATCGGCGGTGGGCGTCGAGGGATCACTTGCTCCACGCTCAAGAAAAACGTGTCCTGCACTGTCGCAGGTGGCTGCACCGAGCATGGAGCCACCACCGGGTAATGGAGCTAGTGTGTTCCATGTGAGCGTGTGTAGGTCAACGAGCCAGCTTTGTTCCAGGATACTATCGTGCTGCGCATCATAGCCGCCAATGATGACCTCTTTGTCTGGTCCAATCAAACAGCTTGCAGAGCCACTGAGGGGTAGTGGCGTACTCGTTGGGGCCTGACTCCAGCGGTTGTGCGTCGTATCATAGCGGTAGATATGGCCGCTTTGAATGCGTTGTCCTGCGTCAATTGCACCGCCAATCATCAGGATGCTCCCATCCTTGGCCTGGGTCAGCGTGACATAGCCCAGCCCCATCGGCAGTTGTTCGATCTGATGCCAGCTTCCATCTGCAATATCAAAGCGATACCAGCCCATGCCTGCCTTGGCGTGCGCATTGCCGCTTTGCATGAAGCCTTGCGTGAGATAGAGATGCCCATGTTGGTCTGCAAGGATAGAAGAACCAAAGCCGATCTGTAGTTGAGCGGGCGGGACAATTTGTTCCAAGGTGTCGTTGGCCGGTCGATATTTATAAAGTAGTGATGAGACGGTATAGCTATCAGTCGAGTAGCCAACTGTGAAGAAGATATCGCCTTGCCCATCTTGGGCAACGGCGTTATTGACCATGCCTGGAAAGTGCGCACCGGCCAAGTGTTCCCAGTGAGCTGTTGCAATATTATAGCGATAGAGCGTGTGGTCATAGGGAGGTGTTTGTTTGGGTCCCCGATAACCACCATTCATATAGATGTAACTGTGTCCTTGTACTTGTATATAGACCAGCGTGTTGTCCGCTTCAGGGGAAGGTAAGGACGGTAAGAGCTGCCACGAACTCGCAAAGGGGGGCGTAGCCGTTGGCGTGCTAGGGATACTCTGCCCTGATGTGGCTGCGGGAGTGTGTGGGATATAGCGTGTATAAATGAGGAGCGAAGCCATGATGATACAGAGTAGGAATGCGCTGATAAAGCTGATCTTTAGCACGTGCCGCGTTTGCCGACGTGGCACTGGCTGTGCTTGTAGCGATGGCGGTGCTGTTTCTTCAAAGGGCATTGGGACTTGTGAGAGTGGTAATGTGGCCCGCATTTTCAAGCTTTCATCGACTGAGGCTAATTGTGCTTCAAGCCGTTCGTGTTCCAAACGCTCCATCCTCGCTTCTTGCAATGCCTCGTGGATCTGCTGCCGCTGTTCCATTGTGAGCAAAGGAATCGGTTGTGGCGGCTCACCTGGTGCAAGCGGCTGTTCCTGCATTGCTGGTGGAGAGAGGGTGGCAGTTGCCTCTGTACTGACTGTGCCTGCTTGTGATGCATTCTGCTCTGGAGCGTGTTGTTGTTGCAATTCGTGTTGATAGGCGCGCTGCTCCTCGATGAGATAGGCCCGTTCAAGGGCAAGATAAAACGTGCGTGCTGATTGGAAACGATAGCTGGGTTCGGTGCGTGTTGCTAGCGTGACGAGTCCGCTGAGCGCGGGAGAGACGGAGGGCACAAGCTGATGAACTGTATCGAGAACGTCGCGTAGATTGGTGAGCGTGTTTGGACGCTCGCTTGTGAGCATTTCATGCAAGATAATGCCCAAACTAAAGAGGTCTGAGCGTGCATCCGTCTGGCTATCGCTCTGATACTGTTCGGGTGAGGCATAGCCCGGTGAGCCGAAGTCAGTGGTATCGTTGACCTGTCCCTCCTTGAAGTAGCGTGCAATGCCGAAATCGACTAGCATGATAGTCCCGTCCGGTGTGAGGAGCAGGTTTGATGGTTTGAGATCGCGGAAGATGACGGGTGGCATTTGAGCATGTAAATAATGTAAAACATCACATAACTGCATTGTATAGTTGATAGCTTCTAGTGGAGGAAGTGGTGCGTATTGATGTAAGTAGCGTGTTAAGGTTTGACCAGGAATATAGTCCATGACCAGATGCCAATGACCATTTTCGAGAAAGTAATCATAGAGTGAAGGGATAGCGATATGGTGCAGGCGCGCTAGCAGCAAGGCCTCGCGTAGAAAGCGATCCGTATGTTCGCCGCCGCTGCTTGGAAAAACTGTGTTTTGCCGTCCTCTATCAGCTGTCGGATAGGCCATGACATGCTCGTGAAGCAGGTTATCCAACTCATACGTGACTGCTTCGGGCAGTGCTTGATCGGCAGGCATGCGTTTGATAGCAAGCGGGATTGTCAGTGCTATGTGGGAGGCCAGATAAACGCTGCCCATACCTCCACGCCCAATAATCTTATGTAATGTATACTCACCCTTGCGAAGTGTGTGACCAACCAAACTTTCGTGCGCGGATGATTGTTGTTTGCCAGGTGTTGTCATAGAAAAACTCCCTTCCACCTAAGTGCCTCGCCCTTACATCTATTATAACAGCCTCGTTGTCTATAGTACTGATTAGTGGCTATTCCGTCAACAAGCAAGCAGAGAAATGAGCTTTCATCTTCGTCTAAGATAAATTATCCATGAGGCCACAATTTTCCCCATAATTGTGCCTGTCTCCTGTTCTGTTCATAACTGTCTGCTTTGCCGCGTCCCACCTGTTGCATCGATTCCCGATAAATTGCCAGCTTAAGGGCTAATGCTGGCTTGGCATTGTGCAAAAGGAAGATCAGCGGGGCGAGACTCCAACCGATCAAGCGATAGTTCTGATAGGCCAGTGCTTGGCGGCCAAGAGCTAGCCACGCCGTGATCCAGCCGATAATCTCCACTGGTGTGAGTGTACTGAGCGCGAGCGTGTAGATGCGGGTATAGTAGCGCGGCGTGTTGAAAACAACCCTTGTGTAGTCCAGCCAGCCAATACGGTCCTTAAAGAAATCGTTGGTCACACGTGGTCCCAGGTCTGCCAGCACGTGACAGAAAACGTTCATCGTCTCATTGACCTGCCATGCCGCTTCCTTGCCCTCCGTCTTGGCAATCATGAATTTGCTGAATGCGCGCGCGACCGCTGGAACTACCTCAGAGGCGCGAATCTGATTTAACGATTGCGCGTCTAGCTGCTTGTTGCTCAACGCATAAGATAGCAGGGTCGTGATGCGTCGTAGGTTGCGCACATAGGAACCGAAGCCGCAGAAGGTCAGTGGCGATTGAAAGGCGGCGGCGTCGCCCAATGAAAGGACACGGTCATAGGCTAGCGTTTTCTGCTCTTTGCGCCAGGGGAGCGTGATATTGTAGCCCGCTGGAATGAAGCCATAGACGGGCTTAAGGATTTCAACCGTGCTGGTGTCTTTATAAGAAGGCAAAAGCGCGAAAAAGTCGTCAAACAATTCGAGCAGATCGGCGCGCTGGCCCGTTTCGGCATAATAAAAGAGGTAGATTGCCACCTGATCGCCCGCCCCAGGGAAGGTCTCCCAGATCAACTGGCGTCCTTTGTTTGTATCCTCCGTTGAGACGAGTACCTCGCCCAAGGCAGGAGCGACCGCGTCGGTAGCCGTGCCGCGCTTGTAGCCACGCGCGACTGTGCCAACCGTCGGGCACACGAGTGAGAATGGTTTGCCGCAATTGAGCTGGCAGGCGATGGGTGAGGTCGATCCCATGCCATCAATTAGTAGGGACGCTCCATAGCTATGCGCTGCTCCGTTGGTATTGGTTACATCGACCGTTACGCCGTGAGTGGGTTGCACCGCACAGCGCACAAAGGTTGTGCCATGCAGAATAACATTTGATAAGCCGTTTTTTGGTCGCTGCTCTTGAATTTTGCGCACACAGAGGGTAGTCAGCTTGTCAGCGTCTACAGCGACATCCAGTACATCTTTGAGATGCAATTCAGCAGGTGGCACGTGAATATTGGCGGAGAAGAAGCGCACGAGGCCATCCTGATATTCACTCTGAATGATGCTTTCCAGTTCAGCCGGGGTCAGCAGACCAACCTCTAGTAGCTCGCGCAGTTCTTCACGCGAGATGTTCCATTCACGATGCACCGCGCCAACGGTAAAGCGATCAAAGACGAGGACGCGCAGACCATAACGGCACGTCATTACAGCGGCATGAAGCAGGTTGAGACCGCCGCCCGCGTAGATAATGTCGAACGTGTCTACAGCGGGCACAGGGGCGCGCTCTTCGGTCACGACAACGTCTGTATAGGCACGAGCCTCGTCAGAACCTAACATCTGTTGCCATGTGTCGTTCAGGTCTTGTAAGCGGCGCAGGTGCAGATCGCTCTGCGGCAGCGTAGCGAATGCTGCCGCTAAATGTGGATAGTGCGTAGAAAGTTGCTCAAGGGCTGTCTGCATGGCTTTTCCTTTATAGTGTGTCTTTATAACTAAGGATGATTGTACCACGCAAAATGGAGCATCTGAACTGTTTGCTCATCGTTCGATAAAAGGCGGCAGTGTTGTCCAGCCGCCCGCGACGTAGTGATGCAGACAGCGGCGCAAAACGAGGCCCACGCCCAGAGAGGAACGGTTTCCTCATGGGCAGAGGGTGATGTAGAGGCATCCGCTCGCGGAGGTGACGAATGCTGGAGGGATGCAGCATCTGGAGAGAAATGCAAGAGCATGAGCGTGCAGGGGTGCATGTAGGCGGGAAAATCGCCTTCCCTAGAGCAGAGAGAAGTCAAGCAGCAAATCAGTGCGAGAAAAGCGCAGCGCACTGCCCGAAAAACAGAGCAGTACGCATGCGTTTGTCGCACTCTTCGCTACACGAGGGTCGCCTATATATAGTTGGCAAGCACCAGCACCAGCTTGCTTGTGTTGAGTTTGAGATGCCAGAGCTAACCTTCGTGATGCGGATGCGACGGGCATGAGGTACGGTTTCTTTGAGGAACTCTTCTGCCATGGGCACGGGTTCTGAAACTCCGATCAAACTCTTGAAAGGAGACTTCACCAGAAAGGACCGAGATGACTCGTAGCGACATACATGCATGGTTGTACCGTAGCCAGAGATGGTTGTATTCTGAGCAGCACCCCAACTGGATCGCAAAGATAGCCAATAGAGTGGCGTCCACGATAGCCTCCTGGGGCATCTCTTTCAACACTATGGCCACACTGGAAGTGACCGGACGGAAATCCGGGCGGACAGTCTCGTTGCCGGTAGTTATGGCTACCGTCGATGGAGAGAGGTACCTGGTGTCAATGCTTGGAGAGAATGTCAATTGGGTCCAGAACGTGCGGGCTGCCAGTGGAAGAGCCGTGCTTCACAGCGGCAGGCGTGAGGAGATCAACCTCTTTGAGGTTGCCGCCTCGCAGCGCGCCCCCATCTTGAAGGCGTATCTGCAACGGGCACCAGGAGCGCGGCCCCATATCCCCGTGAACAAGGATGCACCACTTGCGGAATTCGAAAAAATTGCTCCGGCATTTCCCGTCTTCCGGGTGGCGAGTACCGTTCATGCATCTCCAATAGCCTGATCCCAAGCAGCGCGAGACTAGGAGTTGCGTATCAGGTGACATCTTCGCATGACATCGTTCAGTGCATCTCCCTCTGGTGTATCTGGAGCAATGGGACTGTCGATATGACGAAAGACCTCGGTTGGTGCCAACGTGAGTGCCTGGAAATGCATTTCCGCATTGGTAGTGGTGACTCCTGGTGTGCATGACTGGAAAATCGCAAAATGGGTCGAAAGAGCGTATACGGCGGCAAGTTCCTAAGATTTTTCGCCGATGATGATATAGACCTCCCAGCGGGAGCTGCGCACGCGCTCGGAGCGGCGGCGCAAACCATGTTGTTCCAGGGGGATGTGGTGTCCAAACCAGGCGGAGGGCAGTTCTTCGCTGGTGATGCCTGTGCTAGTGTCGCGGTCAACGTGCAGAATACGCTCATCGGGCATCACGCCATGCTTGCTGCGTGCAACCTCTTCTTCGAGATCGCGACGACGGCGTGGCCCAAAAACAGCCGCCGGTCCATAAATAAGTGATTGCAAGAACAACAGAAAAGACTGCATGGGGTTTACGGGCAGTAGATTGGCTCCCTCAATGACCAGTAGACGACCGCCGGGACGCAAGACACGCGCCACTTCTGAGATCGTATCGTCATCATAGATGTATTCGGCTGGGAAGGTGCTGACCACGCTATCGATTGTGCTATCGCTAAATGGGAGCGACTGCGCCGATCCCTGTATGACCAGTGCTGGGCGACCTAACTTGCGTCGTTGTAGGGTTTCGCGGGCCGCTGCGACCATCTGCGGGGAATGCTCGACGGCACGGGCACTGTAGCCTGCTGCCAGTATGTCGGCCAGCAGGTCGCCTAGCCCACACCCCAGTTCAAGCACATCATGCCCATGCAAGCGTGGTATGACGAGACTTTGCCAGACACGCCATTGGCCCGCGAAGGGAATGGTACTGGCAAAACGATAGAGATAGCGATTTGTATAGAGTCGCTCAAATAGCCATTTACGTAAGGGCGGTCTCATTGCTTACCTGCTTTTAGAAAAACATTGAGTAGTTCACTCAGATGTTCAATAATCAGATCGGGTTTAGCACGTTGTGATGCGTGTTGTTTGCGTTTTCCTGCTTGCTGGCGAGCATAGTTGATCAGAAAATCATCATCGGTACTCTCTATGTCCAGTGGTGACTCCAATGGGGTCTGCTCAAGTTGTTGTGCTTCACGTGTATAGACGCTCTCGCGCAGTTGAGTGGGTGTCACCTGTAGATTGGCCGCTTGGGTTGCCAGAGCAGTTTTGGCTTCAGCAAAGAGCGAGCGTTTAGGTTTCCAGATAGCTCCAATATTGAGGGCGTTAGCTCCTGCAATATCTGCACTAAGAGAGTCGCCAACCATAACCGCCTCATCTGTTGGTATGCCCATTGCTCTCAGTGCGTAGAGAAAAATCTCCGCGTTGGGTTTGCGAATGCCGAGGTCGGCTGAGATAGCAATGTGGTCGAGGGCGAAGTAGTTGAGGAGGCCGAGGGCATGCAGGTCTTCGATAAAGGGCTGCCCGCCCCAATGGCGATTGGTGACGACACCGAGTAAGAAGCCACGTTGCTGTAGTTCTGCCAGGGTGGTCAAAGCGTCGGGAAACATCGTGCGTGCGGGCGAAACATGTACGCGCAAGGCTTCGAAGATTTGAGCACCCAGGGTATCATCAGCATGCGTGATGCCGAAGAGCTGAAGTCCCTCGCACGCGGCATGCGCAAAATTTGGTTCGTGTTCTGGGTCAAGGCGTTTATAATCGCGGATACGTCGTTCGATAGCTTTGCGTAAGGCGCGTCCGGTCAGCAAATCTGTGTGCGGAGCGTCGAGTGCTGGCACGGCTCCCTCAATCTGTGTGCGCAAAAGGGCGAGTGTGCGCAAGTTGGCGGCATCTTCCTGTTGTGACCAGATGAGAGGGTCGGTGCGTGTCCAGAGCGTGTCGCCAAAATCAAAGAGAATGCTGCGAATTGTTTTTCCAGTAAATGGCTGTATTCCTTTTGGCAAGAAAAGTACCTCCTCTTCCTTTCAGGAAGCATTCAAGGCTGGGCCACGAAATTTCATACTCCTGTTTATACTACGCAGCAAGTGGGCTGAAGATGTAGATGACTTTTGAGCAGATGTAAGAGAAAAGCAGGGCAATCAACGTGATTACCCTGCTCTCGTGCAGCATGCCCGTTATTAGCGGGGTGTCAGCTTATTTTCGTTAGGTGCAAGAACTTCATCGATCAGACCATACTCGACGGACTGGAGCGGTGTGAGGTAGTAGTTGCGGTCGGAATCTTGCGTGATGCGCTCGATAGTCTGGCCCGTGTGGTAAGAGATGATCTCATACAGGCTACGGCGCAGGCGCAGGATTTCGCGTGCGGTGATCTCGATATCGGTTGCTTGACCTTCTGCTCCACCGAGTGGCTGGTGAATCAGCATGGTGGAATTGGGAAGGGAATAGCGTTTGCCTTTGGCCCCGGCAGTCAGGATCACTGCACCCATGCTCATTGCCATGCCCATACATACGGTTGAGACATCGGGCCGCAACCACTGAATGGTGTCATAGATGGCGAGACCAGCATAAATGCTGCCGCCGGGCGAGTTGATGTACATGTTGATATCTTTAGTCGCATCTTCACTCTGAAGGTAGAGCAGCTGCGCGACAACGCTATTGGCGACATTGTCGTCAATTGGTGTGCCGATGAAGATGATACGCTCTTTCAGAAGGCGCGAATAGAGGTCCCATGAACGTTCGCCGCGTGGGGTTGACTCGACAACGCCGGGGATCATGCCATGCGGTTCCAGTAACTCTCTGGACTCCCTGATCCATTTTGGGTCACGTGGGTTGAAAACACTGCCCATATTTGCTCCTTTTATCACTCTACAATGGTATCTCATGTTTTGCTCTTATCTCATGAGATAGACCATTGATAAAAAACGAACTGTGCAGAGGAGACCCGCCTCAGCGGGATGTACAGCTATGATAGCACTTGCACATTGTAAACGCAAGCCCAAATATCAACAAAATTTGGCAAATTAGCACTCTCATGGTGAGAGTGAAAGAATAGAGCAACCCAGATAGCCATCGTATGATCCTCCTACGCTGTCAAAGGTCATTTGACAGCGTAGGAGGGACGTGGCCTGGGTTGATGTCGCATGTCTATGCGCGTGGATGATTGGGGCGATAGTCGCGAGCGCGCTCCATTTTCACAATAGTGACAAGACTATTGTCGGTCAGGCGTGAGAGGATGCGCGGGTCGGCCCCCTGGATGCCCTCTGGGTTGGTGGTGATAATGGTCGGCATTTCCATATTGTAGCGATAGTTGAGCAACTGGAACAGTTTTTCGGTTGTCCAGGGTGAGCTACGATGCGCTCCAAAATCATCGAGAATCAGCACCTCGGCTTCGCGCATCTTGAGGAAGAGCTGCTCCTGTGTCTCTGGCGATTTAGAAGAGATACTGGCACGTAACTCAAAGAGCAGGTCTGGGACGATGGTAAAGAGAACTAATGCCCCGTCGTTGAGTGCCTGATTAGCAACAGCTGCCGCGAGATGTGTTTTGCCACTCCCACTGCGTCCAATCAGCAGGAGCCAGCCATTAGGGTTTTGTGCATATTCGGCTGCGACCTGATAGCTTTCTTGTACACCCGGTACATTGGGGTTAAATGTGCGGAATGTTTTCTCACGGAATGCTTCAAGGTTAGACATTTCACGCAGTTGCAGGCGACGTTTCTCTTTACGCTCCTGCTCTTTACACACACACGGAATAGGCTTGCCAAAATTGGGATGCCCAAAGGGCACATCAGCGCGCAAATAGCCGGCGCCTTTACAGCGGGCGCAGAGTGCTTTGGGGGCGAGTGGTGGTGGGATCGTGATCGTTTGTGTTGGTTCCTGGCGTGCCAGTTGGCGTGGCATGGCTGCTTGCGCTTGCATTGGCTGGACGCTCTGGATGGTCTGCGCTTTTTGTATCGATGGCACGACCTGCGCCTTTTGCGCGCCTGGCAGTTGTGTGGGCCTGGATGTTGGCGGCTGCTCACGTTCGCGATAGAACTGGTGTGCCATCTGTGGGCTGAGTGGTTGCGTCATGCGCTGATAGTGACGTGTTTCCTGGCCGGAGGGAGTGGCTCCGGCAGGCATGTGTGGAGCATATGCTGGGACATGGCTCTCGTGTAGTGTGCGCGTGCCACGTCCGCTGGCTGGGTCTTCGGCCTCTGTTTGGGCAGGAGCGCGCCCTGTGGCATGCTCTTGACGGGTTCGTGTGACGATTTCGACATCGGCACGGCGATAAGTGGGAGGGGTATCGTCGCTTTCCCAATCGCCATAGCCCATGCTGACCGCCTCATCGTCATCCCAAGTGGGTGCGACATCAGCATGCAGTGTGGCTGCATAGTCATCGATGTTGCGCGCATAAGGGGCTTCACCGGGATAGTGTTCGGATGTTGCGTGTTCCCACGTGGGCGCGGAATGCTCGCTTCGATAAGAAGGCTCTTCGGCATAGGCTGGTGTGGGCGTATAGGGCGTGTTCCCGCTCGTTTGTCCACTTGGGCGTGGATAGAGTGGGCGTGTGGGTGTGGAAGGAACGCGTTCGCGGCCCTCGCCGGCATGAGGGCGATAGGTCTGTGCATTGGGCGGACTGCTCGGGCGCATGCGGGACCTATCGGGCAATGGTGCGAGCGGTTGTGGACTCGAAGGTATATGTTGATCCTGGCGTGCCATCTGTTCAGGCAGAGGGCGAGCGGCACGCCGTGTCCCCTGCTCTGGTGGAAGCGGCGTTGGTGGTACACTCTGTCGTTGCCCCTGCATGTTGCCGTCGCGACCCGATAAATCTTGTGTTGGGCGTGATATGGGCTGTTGATGGCGACGCGGTGTCGTCCTGTTAAAAATCTCATTCAGGCGTTCCATGCTTGCCTGCCTTCCGTTTCCCAGCGCCGTAGAATGGCGCGAATATACGTCCATTTTCTCTTATTATTAAGAACCGCTTCGCGAAAGGCGGCTTCAATCCACTCTGCCGGGTAGTGTTCGGCAGCGTCTTTGAGTTCTTCCGCGATCATCGGTGAAAGTAATCCAATGTTTTGCTCATATAATACAAAAATATTTGGTTTTTCGATCTGAACCTGAACTTTTGGTGGTGCCTCAAGCATATTCATACGTCCTCCCCCATATACAGCATATTCCTCCACCGAAACCGCTGTTTCGTGCTGCTGCTGTGCAACTGGCTGTTCCGGCTCCATCAACATGCGTGCCGGGATCAGCGCGCTGCCCTGAAGCTCGGCTACAACCTTGCGACTTCGTGCGGTATTAAAGAAATACCAGCCAATAGTTTCGACCTCTTGCTGTCCTTCGCTGAACAGTTTGAGATAGATACGTAGCAGTGTACCACGCACGACCGCCAGCTCCAATCCCAGCCGTAGATGTTCTTCTGGTGGGCGTGGGTCACCTCGCCGTTTCAAACCCTGCAATAAGAGACGGTCAGACTGTAATTCACGTTCGCTGGCACAGCGCGGGTTGCCCTGCTTTTGGGCCAGTAGCCAGAAGAGGTGGAGCGTCACTTTGAGTTCGGCATTCTCCTCGATCACTGGCAGGACTTCCGTGAAGAAGACCTCTGGTATCGGTACAAACGGGTTTTTCCCCGAAGGGAATCCTGTAAAGGCTGTCATCGGCGTCCACTCCCCGTCCCTGTTATTCGGATGGTGATGTTGGTTCCAGGTCGCGGAAGCGTGTCTGGTTTGCCTGGAAGTACAGACTGACCTCACCGACTGGCCCATTACGATGTTTTGCGACGATAATATCAGCTATATTTTTTCGTTCGGAATCTGGATTATAGACATCGTCACGATAAATAAACATGACGATATCCGAATCTTGCTCAATTGAGTTATGTACAATAATGTCGCCAGCAACAAAATTATGTAATTCGTCCACCGTCAGATCGTAGACATCAGCCTCACCGTCAGCCTCTAATGCGATGATGCTATCCCAATAGACATCGCTTTGCGCTATCGTCGCTAGCTCGTCGGAGTTAACTCCTTGGGCAACGTTAATCGCGCGTTCTCTGCTCAAGTTTCGTGTATACAATCCTGTTCCATGTAATGCTAGCTCATCGTTGCTCATTGTTAGCTGGGATGGACCAGCAAGCCGACGCGGAAGAGCGATATGCGTATGAACAGATAGGTCGTCCAGCCGTTTCCAGCCATGAATGGTAAGAAATTTATGACTGGCGGTGGCGCGTATTGAGCGTCCTAGACGAGTCATAAGTTGGTATACTGGCTTATGCCCGGTTGCAAATGCTTTTGTAACGAGACGTGTTTCAATCTTCCCTGTTTCCCTGTTAAGTGCTGAGACAGAGAAATCGACCAGATCTACAAGCTGTTAGATAGGGCAATAAATGCCTTCCTCAGGTAAATAGACGGGTGTCCCAGCTGCCAAACATCCCGATTCGCGTAGGTCTGACAGTTGTGGCACTTTCGATTGGCGGCTCTCAACGGCACGTGACAACTGTGCCAGTGCCAAGACGGGCACATTCAGCTCGCGCGCCAGGCCTTTCAGGTTGCGGCTAATTTCCGATATTTCTTGCTCACGGTTGCGGTTGCGCGAGCCGCCCACCGATGATTGCATCAGCTGGAGATAATCGACAATCACCAGATCGATGCCATGCTCCGTCTGTAAACGCCGTGCCTTGCTACGCATTTCGACTGTTGAAATGCCGGCAGTGTCGTCGATCCAGATTTTGGCCTCAGAGAGCGTCTCGATTGACATCACGACGCGCTCCCACTCATCGTCCTCAATCCAGCCAGTGCGCAGGTGTTGCTGGTCGATGCCGGCATCCATGGAGAGGATGCGTTGCACCAATTGCTCTTTGCTCATTTCCAGGCTAAAGAGAGCGATGGATTGTTTATACTTGACGGCAGCATTATGTGCGAGGCTCAAGGCCAGCGACGTTTTGCCGACGGCAGGTCTGGCGGCTAAAATAATCAGATCGGAACGTTGTAGGCCGCCTGTCAGCCGATCAAGGTCGGTAAAGCCCGTTGGCACGCCGACAATGCTGCCACGCCGCTCGTGCAGCATATCCAGCCGTTGCATATAGCTGCTGAGTACCTCGCCGATATTGCTAAAGTCGCTGTGTGAGTGGCCTTGGCTGATCTCGAAAATCAGCTGTTCTGCTCTTTCCAGCGCAACATCGGCATCGCTCTCTTCATACGCAGTGGCGGCAATCTGGCCTGCTGCATGTATAAGACGGCGCAAGATGGCAGTGCGTTCTACGATGCGCCCATAGTAGCCGACATTACCGCTCGTCGGAACCTGATTGATCAGCGATGTAATATAGCCCGGGCCACCCACTTCTTCCAGGCGGTTGAGATGTTCTAGTTCGTCGCAGATCGTAATAAAATCTGCTGGTTCGCGTTGCCCATAGAGGCTGAGAATGACCTCGTAAATAGTGCGGTGCGCGTCGCGATAGAAATCTTCCGCGCGCAGAAACTCAGCGACCTGGGCAATGGCTTCTGGGTCAATGATGATGCTGCCCAGAACACCACATTCAGCCTCTATGTTTTGCGGTAATAGTTTTTCCACGATACACCAAACGATACTTGTTAGCGTGATGCGAGCAGCGATATCGTCAATTATACCATAGTTTGGCACAGGTGTTCGATATCACGTCTATCACAAAAAAGACATGGGATGAGAGCAATGTTAGGATTATTGCGTGCTTCCAAAGTGTAACGAATATTGGGCAGAAAATCAAATGCTGGCCCCAATAGTCGATTGTGGATATGTGGATATCTTTGTGGGCAATGGTGCTGGTTTTGTGCTGCATTGTCCATAATTTTGCTCTTGGTCTGTAATTATCCACGACTTATCCACCGTCATTGCCGAGTTATCCGCAATTATTTGCAGTTATCCACAGAGTTATCCACGATATATCCACCGAAAATTGCCTGCATGTGGCGCATTGCTGTGCCGAATGGATGGGAAGCATGGGCTAGAGCCGCTCGCCTTAAGGGTACATCGTCGTGTATCTGGGACGTTTGGCCCTGCGGAGAAGAAGAGATTGCTCCGAGAGGAAGAACTAGGGAAAATTATTTAGCAAGGGTGGTAATGCATGCCAAAGGGACAGAACGCAAATACGAGTGGGAAAAGTGCCAGTACGGGTGTTGTTGCGCCAGTGGCCGCACGGCAGCCAAGCCAAGAGCCATTCAATCGACCGCCACGTATTGTTGTTGTGCCGCCACATGAGACGGTTGAGATTCCCAAGCCGCCGACTAGAGGCAACCCGCCACAGGGTGCGGGCTTGCTATCGATATTGATGCCACTGTTCATGGTGGGCATAATCTTCCTCATTTATATTTTTGTCAATCACGCATCCTTGTCGCAGTTGGCCTTTTTGCTGCCGATGGCGGTTTTTGCTGTGATGACTCCGTTGGGGAATATTCTTACTTTGCGCCAGCGGTCGCGCGCAGCCCAGCGTCAGAATCGTCTCCAGGAGCGCAAATATCGTAAACTGCTAGCGCGTTTGCGAACGCATTTGCAGCAATTACAAGAAGAGCAGTTGCGTGCGGCTTTGTTGGCAGACCCACCGCCAGCTGTTTTAGAGTCGCATGTGGTGGAGCGCAGCCAGCTTTGGGAGCGGCGTCCTGCTGACGAAGATTTTCTATCGGTGCGTGTCGGGCGTGGAAGCCGCCCTTGTTCTGTGACGATGACATTTCCCGAAATAGATGCGACGGATATGCTAGCGAAAGAGGTTCAGGCATTCAAAGAGCAGTTTCAAATGGTGGAGGAGATGCCGTGTAGCATTGCTCTGCTCAAGGTGAAATCACTGGGGATTACCGGGCGTAGACAAGATATTGCCGCCTTGACACGCGAGATGGTTTGCCAACTCGCAACCCTGCACTCGCCAGAGGATGTGCGTATTCTGGGTATTTACCCTGCCTCGCAGCAAGGTGACTGGGATTGGTTGCGTGATCTGCCGCATACCATGCCGCTGAAAGGGTGGAAACGAGATCGCTTGACGGCAGTGGGCGAGGACGATGCGAGTGACCTGCTCAATTTTCTATTGGAAGAATTGAGTCAGCGCGCCTCGAAAAGTGCGGAGGCAAGCGCGCCTACCACAACGCCTTTGCAACCGATGGTGCTACCACATCTCGTGGTCATCGTGCATGACTATGTAGAGGTACGCAAGCACCCGGCTCTGACCCATGCCTTTAAGCTGGGTGAGCAACTCGGCGTTTCTGTGATCTATCTTGTAGCGCAGCAGCAGGCTATTCCGGGTGAGTGTCGGGGTGTCGTGCGTCTAGAAGAGGATGGTATGCTCTCCTACGCCTCGATTGGTGTGGGCGGTGAGAGTATGAGCAATGTCACGGCTGATCTGGTCGAGCTGGACCTGGCAACGCGCATCAGCCGTAGCATGAGCGTGATTCAGATCGCGCATGACGATGACGATGCTGCGAACTTGCCAACGAGTGTGCGCTTGCTGGACCTGCTCGATTTGCCCTACGTAGATCAGTTTGACCCTGAGAAGTGGTGGGGTAATGGCAGCGCGCCGCGTTTTGGTCGACTACGTGTGCCGATTGGCGCAGGTGTACAAGGTCCGATCTGGCTAGACCTCAATGAGAATGTGCATGGGCCGCATGGTATTATTGCAGGTACAACCGGTGCAGGCAAAAGTGAATTGCTACAATCTGTGATTGTGGGTCTGGCCATGACACATCACCCCCATTTGGTCAATTTCGTGCTGGTCGATTTCAAAGGTGGGGCGGCCTTTAAGCCTTTTGAGAAGATTCCACACACGGTTGGCATGGTAACTGACCTCAGTGGCAAGCTGACAGAGCGTGCCCTACTGGCCTTGAAAAGCGAATTGCGTCGCCGTGAGCATATTCTTAGTCAGGCTAATGCCAAAAAAATTGCCGAGTATCAGGCCATGCACCTACAAAATCCGCAAGTCTATGGGCCGTTACCGAACCTTTTGATTATCATTGATGAGTTTGCTGAACTGGCAAAAGAGCATCCGACTTTTATGGAGGGGCTGGTGAGCGTGGTGCAGAAAGGTCGTAGCCTGGGCGTCCACCTGATTTTGGCAACGCAGAAGCCGACGGGTTCTGTCAATCCGAATATCTGGTCAAACCTGAAATTCCGTATCTGTTTGCGTGTGGCTTCATTGCAGGATAGTCGTGATATGCTAGGTCGTTCTGAAGCTGCGCTGCTGCCCAGCACCATCCCTGGACGAGCCTATTTTCAGATTGGCTCTGAGGTTTTTGATCTCTTTCAAGGTGCGCGTATCTCAATGAACGCACGTGTTCTCAATGAGGCCGCGGTGGTGGCGCGTCAGAAGAGCGTGGGGTCCAGTGAGGTGACGGATATGGAAATGCTGATGGGTGCACTTGAACCATACCAGGCCACGTTAGGGATGACACTCTTTAAACCCTGGCCTGCTCCTTTGCCATCCCGTCTCACATTGCAAGAGGTCTATCGGCAGGTCAATCAACTCTATATCCCCCCTCAGGGCAGCAAACAGCCGCCGTATGGCTGGGTATCTGCTCCTGTTGGTCTGCTCGATCTCCCCGTTGAGCAACGACAGGAACCCTGGATGCTCGATCTGCCACACAATGGTGGGCATGTTCTGATCGCTGGTGCGGCGGGAGCGGGCAAGAGCGTTTTTTTGCGCACGCTGATTACCTCACTTGTACGCACGCATGCTCCCAATCAATTGCATCTCTACCTCATAGATTTTGGTGGACAGACGTTGCGTGTTTTTGAGGGTTTACCACACGTTGGTGGTGTTTTTAGCGAGAGTGATGATGAATATATCCGTCGCTTGCTGCGCAAATTTGATGGTATTATCGAGGAGCGCAAGCAGTTTTGTACGCAGCACCAACTGGATGATTTTTTGGCCTACCAACGGCGGCGTGCAGAGGATGCTAGCCTGGCCGAGATGCCGGCTGTTGTCTTGGTGATCGACAAATTTATTGAGTTCAAACAGGCACACGATAAGGAAATGGATCAACTGCTCGCGATTGCTCGCCATGGGCGCACATATGGTGTGTATCTGGTGTTAACGGTTGACCGTCCGGTGAGTGTGCCATCCCAACTGCTGAGCCTGATTGAGTTGCGTATCGGCTTGCGTCTGGTCGAGACAACTGACTCGCTGATCTTGATTGGCAAGTATGACGCGGCCCATATTGAAGCAGCGTTACCGGGGCGTGGCTATAAGCGGGGCAAGTTGCTGGAAGAGGTGCAGATTGCCCTGCCCACCGCAGGCGAGGATGATGACGAACAGACGCGTCAGCTAGAAGCAATGGTTGCCACCTTTGTCAAGGTGGGGCGTGTCCCCACCAGTATGCATGCCCCTCCCATTCGCCTCTTGCCGGAGTATGTCCGTTGCGATTACTTTTTGATGGATGCCATCTCCAGCATGCCGGGCAAGGCACGCAGCGCACGCACACCAACAAACACCTTGCAGGTACGCCTGGGCATTGAAGATTTCTCTTTACGTCCGGTTGCGCTAGAATTGAATGCGGATACCCCACATATTGTGGTGGCAGGAGGCCCTGGTAGTGGTCGTACCAACGTGTTGCATACCTGTCTGTTTATGTTGGCGACGCCGGAGAATAGGCGGGCAAAAGTGATAATGGTTGATTTGCGCCGTAGCTCACGCCTCTTGCGCCGCCTGCCCTGCATGCATATGTATGCTGATACAGAAGAGCGGCTGATTGAAGTGATTGATGCGCTAAAAAAAGAGTTGCGCGAACGTGTGGTGCAACTGCATGACGAGTTAGAGCGTCTGCGCGATGATACGGATGCGGTGATGGGTGCCCATCTGGCTCCGCTCATCTTGATAATTGATGACTACGATCAGGTGAATGCCTTGACGAAAAACCCGCTCAATGACCTGAAAGAGTTTTTGCTAAAAGCGCGTGATCTGCGTTTCCATTTGATTGTGGCGGGTCCACCAAACGATCTCATGCGCAATGATCCCTTGTTACAGCAGGTGCGGGCATCGCGTGTGGGTGTGATTCTGGGTGGCGATCCAGCCGATCAACAAATGCTCGGCGTGCGTTTTACCGATCAGCCAGTGGGGCGTGGCTATCTCGTCAAACGCAACCAGAAACATCTCATGCAGGTGGCCCATCTCGCACCCCAGGCACAACAAGAGTGGGTAAATCGTCTGCTACAGGCATCAATCATATCTGAAAATAAGCACTTGGCCACTACAGGACTTGACCCAAGCCGATGAGAAGATTATGATAGGCGACAAGAAATATATGGCTTCGTTCGTTCCTAATTGTGATTGTCTAATAGAAGGAGTATCCATACAAGCCCCATGCCAAAAACAAAGAAACGTGCCGCGGCCAAACGGGCGGCCCGCATTAGCAGAGCGCATGCGACAGAATTGCAAGACTTGCAAATCAAAGAAGATGCTCGTAAATATGCCCCCGGCTATAAGCCACCTGCTCGTGGCATTGCGCGTTACCCCTGGGCGACCGGCCTTACGTTGCTCGTCCTGTTAATTGCCATTCTCGCGCTCTACTACAACCATCTTGGTCCCTTCGCCTTGCCGAAAGCCCCACCGAAAACCGTCGCGGTCTCGCCTTGTCTCAGTGCAAGTATCGTGAAACAGATTACCGATGTCTCACCTGCCCCTGGCTCACAAACTTTCAGTGCGACAAAACATACGTATACGCAGGCCCCATCGATGGCGATTAATACTGGGAAGGTCTATTGTGCAGGGATCAATACGAATCGCGGCCTGATTGTCGTAGAACTGGACCCCAAGCTCGCGCCGCAAACGGTCAACAATTTTGTCTTTCTCGCGCAAAATCATTTCTATGACGGCCTGACTTTCCATCGCGTGCTTCAGACTGGTTCTGGCATCCACATTGTACAGACAGGCGACCCGTTAGGCAATGGCACGGGTGGTCCCGGCTATTCGCTGCCAGCCGAGACTGTGCAGGGTAGCTACGCTGCTGGTACGCTGGCGATGGCGAAACCTTCCACGGGTACGGCCAATAGTGGCAGTCAGTTCTTCATCAACGTCTCTGATAACACCTCGCAGTTGCAGAAGGTGTATAATCTATTTGGGCATGTGGTGAAGGGCATGAATGTGGTGCAATCTATTCAAGGCCCTGGCGATACCGCTGCGACGCAGAACGTCAAGCCCGATATCATCGACCATATGGTCGTGGTGATGGCTCCATAACCCCGTTCGTGTCATATGATATAGTATAGCGTGGCGACCTGCAATGACGTCGCCACGTTGTTTGTTGAGGTAAGGAGAATTTTTATGGCACAGCAGCAATACAGTAGTGCCCCAGCGATGCAGATTGACCCATTGAAGAAATACAAGGCCATCATGCATACGGAGAAGGGCGATATCGAAATCACATTATTCGCAGACAAAGCTCCCGTCACGGTCAATAATTTCGTCTTCCTGGCGCGTGAGGGTTTCTATAATGGCACAACCTTCCATCGTGTCATCGGCGGCTTTATGGCCCAAGGCGGCGACCCGACAGGCACAGGCTCGGGTGGTCCTGGCTATAGTTTCCGCGATGAAGCCGGTGCTCTGGCTCTCAAACATGATAAACCTGGTATGCTCTCGATGGCAAACGCTGGCCCGCATACCAATGGTTCACAATTTTTCATCACGCACGGTCCCACGCCACACCTCAACGGGAAACACGGCGTCTTTGGACAGGTGACGAAGGGTATGGATATCTTGATGTCCATCCGCGAACGCGATCCGCAGCGTGACCGCAAGCCCGGCGACCAGATCTTTTCCGTAGAGATCGTCGAGTCCTAGCGCATACTTTCCTAACAGCAGCGCATAAAATCCCGTATGGGCGCGATTTATCGCGTCCATCTCGCAATATGTAATAAAGCGCAGAAAAGCCGTATGGACCCGATAATGGAGTCGAAACAATAATGTGGAAATGGCGTAGGGGCGTGATTCATCACGCCCTGCCTGTGCATAGATCCGTCTGGGGAGCCATGTGAGAGGCCACACGAACGGGGACGAGGGCGTGATGGAATCACGCCCCTACGCCATTTCCCGTATTAATTTGTTAAACCGGATTATCGGGTTCATACGGGCTTTTATGGTATAATAAGCGAAAAAGGACGGTATTTATGAGTTCCGATAATCGGGCCACTGCTGCTGCTGGGTCAAACTGGGTAAGGGCGTGGTATGCCGCGCCCACGCAATGCTCACGGCCAATCTGAGCGGTCGCACTCTGCGGCAGATTGTCCATCTGCATGCTGGTGGCGAACAACTGCGTGTGTGCTTGTCCAATCGCTACGGAAGTGAGCCGATCACGCTTCGTTCTCTCTCCGTGGGACGGGTGCTGAGCGGTCCTATTGTGCATCCAGGCAAAAAAGATGTGCTATTTGAAGGGCAAACGACGGTGACGTTGGAGCCTGGACAAGAGCTTGTCAGCGATCCCGTTGCGATGCGGGTCGAGGCGTTGACCGATCTGGCGATCACCTTTTTTCTGGTGCAGGGAGAAAGCGTTACGGGACATCTTGGTGCGCAGCAAACCTCGTATGTGACTGGTATCGGCGATTATACTGCCATGCCCGCCGAGGCTGCTCTCTTTGCTTATCCTCTCATGACCTCGTCCTGGTGGCTGATTGCGGGCGTCGATGTCTTGCCAGGCTCTTCGCTCAACGCGGTTGTGGCCTTTGGCTCATCGACGACGGATGGCTTTGGTTCAACGCTCAATGCGAATAAACGCTGGCCCGACTATCTGGCTCGCCGCTTACTAGACGCTGGCGGGACGCGCGTTATGGCGGTCTTAAATGCGGGCATCGGTGGCAATCAACTGACCACAGCGGAAATACCACAATTCGCGGGAACAGGGATGCCTCGCTATCTTTTCGGCGAGGCCGGAATGCTGCGTCTTGCGTGGGATGTCCTGGAACAGCCAGGCGCAACGGACCTGATTGTGCATATTGGCTCCAATGACCTGCGTTTTGGCATTGCAAGCGAAACTGTGATCGCGGCTTTACAACAGCTTGTGAAGCAGGCAAGGACGCGCTATCAGAAAGTCTTTGGGACAACCATCTTACCCGGCGGATACTCTGCCGAACAAGTCGTACAACGACGGCACGTGAATACCTGGATACGCGAGCAGGGCAATCACTGGTTTGACGCAGTCTTCGATTTTGCCACGCCACTGTCTTCACCTGAAGATGAAGCTGTCTTCAACCCTGCATATGACTCCGGCGACGGTATTCATCCCAACGATGAAGGCTATCGACTGATGGCTGAAGCCGTAGCTATCAATCAATTGAGCGGTAGCCCAGCTTGATAGAGGACGCACGGGCGACCACAAGGGCTTACACGGGGGCCTGGTTGTCTTGCATCAGGGCAAGGCGCACCCGCTCTTCCCCAGGGATAGCCCCCAGCGTTTGGAAGAAACCAAGAGCCTGCTCAAAGTGGTTGCGCGCGCGCCCCAAGTCGGCATTCCGCTTGTTCTCATCTTGCCCATAGAGCGCGCTGGCGCGGCGACGATAGAGCAAACCGAGGTGGTAGAGCGTCTGGGCACGCTCCCAGGGCAGGTCGAGAGCCTCGCAATAATGCTGCGATTGGCGCAGATCATCCTCGGCCTGCTGCCAGTGTTGTTGTTCCAGATGCATACGCCCCCTGGCACGTAACGCAACAAGCAGGCTTTTGCGCGCCCCTGACTCGCTCGCACTTTGCACGGCACGTGTACAGATGAGGTGTTGTTGTTCTTGCTCCTCGCCCGTCATCACCAGGAGTTCTGCCAGAGTCGAGAGTACTTCGGGCGAGGGCATCGGTTCACTCATCTGGAGCTTGGCACGGTAATCTGCGGTCGCGTGTAGCCAGTCTTCGCTAGCGAGGTGAATGGCATGCATGCGCGTTGCTAGCGCGTGCTGCTCATTCTCGCCACTGCGATTGGTAGGAACAAGATGTGCAAGTTGCTGATCGAGCAGACGTTTACACTGGAGCGCGTATAAATCGCCTTGCTCACGATTGCCACGGCGGTATGCGATGGTTGCCAGTGTTTCTAAAGCCCAAAACTGTCGCTTCTCATCCTGCTGATAGCGTGCGATCAATTGTAAAATCTCATGCGCGACCTCAGTGGCCTCTTGCCAGCGATTCCACTGCCGCCAGGCACGCATCCGCCCGACGAGGCTGTTGAGCAACATGGAGGGACTCTCCATCGTTTGCGCGTGCCGCCAGGCATGCCCAAACCAGGTCAGCGCGCTAGCATAGTCGGCAATCTGTTCATGAGCATAGCCGAGCGAGAGGTAGACATCATAGCGTTCCTCGCGGTCAGTCAATGCCTGCTCAAGCATCTGACGACGATGCTGTATCTCGTGTGCTTCAGTATATTTATGGTACTGGCTATAAATGAAGCCGAGGGCATCGAGTGTGAGTGAGAGGGCGTTGGAATTATTGAGTTGCTCGGCAAGTTGGAGGGCCGTGTGACCACTGGCAAGAGCCTGTTCCGCTAGGGCGGCCTTCTGGGCAAAGGTGGCCGTCTCTAGCTGGCGCGTATGCCAGAATGCGAGATAGGTCAGCAGAGCAACGCGGGATGCGCTGAGCGGTTGTGTGGGCAAAAGCTGTAAGCCGGCGTCGATATAGCCCCATACCTCTTGCATATCGGGTAGCGTATCAAAGCCACTCAGCCAGCGCGTCGCCAGTTCCGCCAGACGTTCATAGAGGCTAAGTAGCGTGATATGCTGCTGCTCACTGGTCGCCTCCGCGCTGGTCGCGATGCGCAAGGCCTTACGATACTCTTGCCATGCCTCGTCCAGGTTGCCGCGCTGCATATAGGCGGCACCAAGTTTTTCATACATGGTAATACGCTCAGCCTGATCGCCAGCGGTCTCTTCCAATAGCTCAATCGCATCGCGATAAGCTTGTAGGGCACGCAGGGTATAGTAGCTGTGAAGAGCCTGATCGCCCGCTTTAGTGAGATAGAGGATGGCACGCCGGCGCAGATCGACGCGATTGAGTCGCAGAGCTTCAGGACTGCTTTCCTGGCTTGAGAGAGAGAAACCGGGCGACCAGTTGGTCAGAGCTTGCTGAAAATGGTAGGCCAATAGCTCCACGAAGCGTGCGCTTTCATCATTCAGCAAGCTTTCAAGCCAGAGGGCCAGACGTGCATGCTCTAGCGAGCGGCGCATGCGCGGAATGGTACTATAGACAACATCGCGAATAAGCACATGTTTGAAGCTAAAGATGCTATCGTGTGCAACAGGAGTATTGACCTGTTGCACAGTTTCAATAATAAAATCGCGTAGAATAAGGGATTGCAGCGCGTTCTGTAGTGCTATACCATCAGTTTCGCTGGCCAGCTCGCGCAGTGACGACAGCCAGAACGTGCGTCCGATAATTGCAGCATGCTGCAAAACAAGTTTTTCCTGCGTATCGAGTAGATCAATGCGGGCGGCGAGAACACCTTGCACGGTATCGGGAACCCGTAACGGCAGCAAATAGTGCATATTGATCAGCGTATCGTCGATATGCTCGCCAGGAGCAGACAGATTACTCAAGAGGGCCGTGGCCCCTGATTGCACGCGCCAGCAGTCATGCCCTGTGGCATCCTCTTCGCAGACCAGCAAGCCCTGATCGATTAACATACGAATGATCTCCTCAACAAAGAAGGGATTGCCTTCAGCACGTGTCTGGATTGTATTGCGCAAGACAGTGGGTGTCTCATCGGTGTTAAGCAATTCGTTAATCAGTTCATTCGTTTCATCAGTGTTCAGGGCATCGAGTTCGATGGTTGTAAAGTTGCGCCGTCCACCACCCCAATCGCGGCGACGCTCGAAGAAATCGGGGCGAGCGGGGCAGAGAAACAGGATGGGAACCGTCGTAATGCGGTCAGTCAGGTATTCCAGCAGGTCTAACAGGGCTTCATCAGCCCACTGCAAATCGTCGATGACGATAATCAAGGGTTGCTGTTGTGCCAAAGCTTCAAGCAGCACACGCCAAGCCCGCAAAAGCTCAAGCTGGGTGCTGCTTTGTTTGATGCCCGATGTGGCTATTTTGCGCTGTAGCTCACGGCGTGCGCGTTCGCGCCCATGCGCTGTGGTGGTGGGTCGTGGACTGGACGTGCCGAAACGGCTACCGATACTTCTCAAAATAGGGGCCACAACCTCTTCTGTCGCTTCGGCACGTTTCGCGCTGACTAACGTCACGGCCACAAAATCGGTAAAGCGTTGTTGCAGCGTCTCAAAGCTGGTTTCCTCTTCCGCGTGCAGGAGGGAGCGCAAGACTTCGATCAGAGGCCAATAGGTGATGCCCTCGCCATAGGGTGGGCAGCGGCCAGCCAGGACACGCGGAGGGAGGATGTTACCAAGCGACGAGGCACTTTTGATGGCTTCCTGTTCACGCGCAATGAAGTCACGCACGAGGCGAGATTTGCCAATGCCCGGCACACCGAGCAGCGTGATGAGATGCGGATGGCGTTCAGCCTGCACGCGAGCGTAGTTAGCATGCATAAGGGTCAGCTCTAGTTGACGCCCAACGAGGGAGGCCTGCTGTCCGGCAATGCCGCGTGGGTGCTGCATGATCGTGAGCGTGTGCTGGTTCAAGCCAAGCACAACATACGACGGAACGAGTTCCGGCTTACCCTTGAGATGAAGGGGAGCAACTGGGCGGAAAGAGAAGACATCGCGTGTCGCCAGATAGGTGCGCTCACCCACGAGGATTGCATCGGGAGCGGCAGCCTGCTGTAAGCGGGCGGCGACATTGACAGCATCGCCCGTAATCAGGAAGTCCTGCCGCTGTGGTTGCGAGTTGCCGGGTGCGGCCACCTCGCCCGTATTGATGCCGATGCGCATCTGAAGGCGCGCCACGCTTGCATCGTGGACCAGACGTTGTTCGTTGAAGAGCGTCAGAGCGGCCTGCATGTCAAGAGCGGCTCGAATAGCGCGGTCGGGATCATCTTCATGCGTCACAGGCATTCCAAAAACGGCCATCACGGCATCGCCAATATATTTTTCGACCGTGCCACCATGCTTGCGCAACTGCTCCGTCATCAAGTTAAAATAGCCAGTCAGAATAGCGCGCATCTCTTCGGGGTCCAAACGATCAGCCAACGGTGTCGAGCCAGTGATATCCGCGAACATCACTGTAACCACACGCCGCTCTTCTGGCGGGAGTAGACCTGTCCCCGACACCAACGACATATCTGGGGCAGATAACGGAACAGTTGCGCTCAGTGAAGGCAACATCGGTTCTGTATCACCACTAGGTAGCACCGTTTGCGTCGAAGATATACCTGCGGTTTGGGCATGATTTGTGGCAGAGAGGGCCAGCTGCGCATGAAGTGGTGTGCCACATTCAATACAGAACTTGGCAAAAGGCAGGTTTATTGTGCCACACTGCGGGCAAAGCAAGAGGCGATTACCGCATTCCAGGCAATATTTTGCGTTTATTGGATTAACGGTTTGACAGTTGGGACAGCGCATGACGTTCTCATTTTCACTCTGTTTGTGGAATGTCACAGGTATTCCCTTCCTATTGTACAATATTGATAGTAAAGAAGAGCGACGCCTTTTCGTTCCAACCCTCTTTACCTATACACCCGTCAAATGGGACTATTTCCTTTGTGCTTGACTATGGCGTCAAGTTTCCGTACCATGAGGGTCAGCGAAAGGGAGAATATTATATGCAAAGGGACTTTCTTGTCGAGAGCCGTAGCTATGATCGCTTGCCACGTGGGTCGTGGCAAGCCTGTCGTGTCGCGGAAAATGTACTTATCCACGGCGATGATGTGAATCCAACACAGCGTGACTTTGTGGCCCTCTGGCTACCTGCCGGAACCCCGATGCGCTGGGCCACGGGAACGCGGTCGATACGCAACCATTGCCTGCAAATTTTCTGGCCTCAACGCTGGTATATGCTCAGCGCATTTTATCGGGGGGAAACATTGTTGCATACCTATGCGATGATTATTCAACCCCCAGCCATTCAGTTCAATCGCCTCTCTTACGTTGATCTGGATTTAAGCGTCTTAGTAAAGCCGGATATGTCATATGAAATCTTAACGCAGGCCGAGTTTGACCATGCTGCCGAGTTGCTGCATTACGATGAAGAAACACGTATCAGCGCACTGATGTCGCTACGCACCCTGACCAGTTCTATACAGCGCAGTATCGGCATTTTCTCGCTTGTGCCGCATCACCTCAATCAGGCCGATTTTAATCTTGTCTCCTGTGGTGACCCATCATAAGCATGTGTCACACGCCACCGCAAGAAAGGGGAGCGATGCCGAAACGGATAGATCATGTCGCAATTATTGTGCGCAACATAGAACAGGCATTGGTGTTTTATCGCGAGACACTAGGCATTGAGCCGAGTGTGATTAAAGACGTGCCGAGCGAGCAGGTGCGTATCGCATTTCTCCCTCTGGGCGGCCCTGCTGGGAGCGAGATTGAGCTAATTGAGCCAACCACGCCCGATTCCAGTCTAGCAAAGTTTCTGGAGAAGCGAGGCGAAGGCCTGCACCACATCTGCCTTGAGGTCGAAAACATCGACGCAACATTGCAAGAGATGCAGGCAAAGGGCGCGCCCGTGTTGGACAAAGAACCACGCTTGGCCGCCGAGGGTCGTGCAATCTTTGTGCATCCTAAAGGCACAAGCGGCGTCTTGCTAGAACTGCTCGAACGTCCCTCTGCCGAATAAAACAGCGCGTATTGTGGGCGACATCATGCCTCGATAGGTTGTTTGAGATAGGGAATAGTGAGTGGTCCCTCCGGGAGGACGGCGATACGTGCGTGTGGGCCGCCACATTGTTCAACGAGTTGATTGACGGTCGCTTGCAGGTCATGCACAGGCGTCAATTTTGCCATACGTACCGTTGCCGCACTGAGACTGGAATAGAGGTAGACATCAGCCTGCAACTGCACTAAAGCCTGTTTCTGTACCTCCCACTGGTCGTGCATCAGAAAATCTGGACTATTGATGAGATCGAGCAAGGCCAGTGGCGTCTCACGCATCTGCAAAATATGCTTGTATTCGCCGTGATCGGGCAAGCCATCGCGACACTCCGAGATTGCCACAATCACCCCACCCTTGCGCACAATCTGCGCCGCTGCTGTCATACCTTTGACGGTCTGGTAGAGGTTTTGATCGAGTGGATAGCCGCTATTGCTCGTGATAACGAGATCAAACAGCTCATCAACAGCCTGAGTTGCGATGTGTGCAACGGCTTCACAGCCGACCCGATGGGCCTTGAGGTAGTCACCAGCGTAGACACCTGTGATGTGCCGCTCCTGATCGAGCGTGACATTAACCATGAAATCAGGCGGACAAAAACTCACGACTTCCTGAATACCTTCCTGTACAGGATTGCCGTTGAGGACGGCCCACGTGGCGCGGGGATGCCCAATCAGCTTCGCGTTATGCAACTGCTGAATGGTTTGGATGCCACCCAGACCAGGAACGATGCCCTTCGCACCGCCGGAGAAGCCCGCAAAGAAATGCGGCTCGATAAAACCTGTCACAATACGGAAATCAGCCTCGACATAGCGGCGATTGACCCACACAGGCACACCCGTCGGCGTTGTGCCGAGCATGTGCATTGTCTCAGGGTCAAAGGCATCGTGGTTGACGATCTCAACACTCTCAACGATCTCTTGACCGAGCATACTGTTGAGTTCCTCGCGTGTGTTGGCACGATGTGAACCCGTACCATTAATGATGACGAACTGGGAGCGTGGCACGTGGGCCAGAGCTTCCAGCAACCAGGGAACCATCCGCTCGTTTGGCGTGGGACGCGTGATATCGGAGATCACAATGGCAATTTTGTCGTTCGGTGTCACCAATGTGCTGAGTGGTTCACAGCCAAGCGGCTTCTCAAGGGCGGCCAGGAATGCGCCATGCTAATCAGCAAGCGATGAGGGATAACGTGGCAACAACACACGGCTCTGGGCAGGCAATGTCAGCGTTAAGCGGGAATCCCCGTAAGGAATCTGCACATCCATAAAGTAGCCTCATAGTGAGATGCTGAAGATGAAGAAACACCAACCAAAAGAGAGAGCGTCTCTGTAAGTATAGGAGGTCAGGGATAAAATTTCAACTGTGTGAAGTCTTGTGCCAGGATCATCGCAGCCACGAAACAAGTTTAGCACACTTGAAACAGGGCTATTTAATTTTCCCTCAGAGACTTGAGCAAGAGACGGGCCGCCTGAAGGGGAGAAGCATCCAAGTAGCGCATGTGCTGTTTGACATTGGAAACCTGACAAAAATCGAAGAGTGCCAGCACAAAGGAGTTAAGCACTGCGAGCACATGAGGAGCTGACCCCTTGCGAACTTGGCAAGCATCTTCGCCAAGAGCTCCATCGCGACGGTAATGCAGACGATTTTCTATCGACCAGTGCCCACGATTCAACTCCAGCAGGCGAGAGGCATCTGCCTGTTTGGGAGTCAGGCTGGTGATCCCATAGACCATTTCCTGGGTGCATTTGAGGGCATGTTGCACTCGTCGACGGATGCAAAAGACTTGCCCCACCTCATACCAGTCGCGTGCCAAAAAGTCATTGAGTTCCGTCGAGGCCCACACCACCCGCTGTTCCAATCGCCCATGTCCTTTGTTGCTCGTGCTGGCGGTCCGCCAATCGAGGCAGTCCGCAGGAGGGTCCTGAAAAAAGAGGGACAGATCTTCGTGCAGGGTGGGTTGATTCTGTTTGGCGATCAACAGATAGTCGC
>DAICZM010000049.1 GCA_027311145.1 Ktedonobacterales bacterium | reverse complement strand
AATGAGGGCTGGGCACGAGCCGCGATACGTTGAAGCTCCTGGCGCACAAACAATGCACTGGCAGGGCGCGCATCAACCTGAATACTGACCATGCTCATGACCAGGCTATCTAGGCCCGCCAACGCGGACTGCGGCTGAAACTGAAGCGAGGCAAAGTGAAAGGGCGACTCTGAGGGGTCACGCCCAGTCAGGAGTTGATGCAGGGTTGCACCCAGACTATACATATCAGCACGTGGCGTAGTCTGTGCTTTGCCATACTGCTCTGGGGCCGCGTAACCCGAAGAACCGAGGGCAGCAGTATCTTTCACTTGGCCCGGCTTGAAGAGGCGCGCAATGCCAAAATCAATCAAATACACCTGACCTTGCGGCGTCAACATGATATTGGCTGGCTTGAGATCACGAAAAATGATCGGAGGTTGGCGCGTGTGCAAATATTCGAGCACAGTACACAACTGGATACCAATATCAAGAATCTTCTCACTGGGAAGCACGCTACCGCGCACTTTGCCTAACATACTTTCCAATGTCTCACCCTCGATAAAATCCATCACGAGATATAAACGCCCGTTATCCGCAAATTGCTCATAAATACGCGGCAGATTCTGATGCATCAGACTGGCCAGTAAGGTTGCCTCGTGTCTGAAATTTGCTTCTGCCGCCACCCGCTCCTGCACACTCAGGCTATTCTGACTCATCTCTTTAATCGCCACAACACGCTGACTAAACCACATATCCGCTGCCTTGTAAACAGCCCCAAAGCCGCCACGCCCCACCTGACTGACGATAAGATAGCGCGCATTGAGCAAGTGGCGCGGAGCCAGCATGCCTGTGAGTGTCATATTGCTCGTGTGCGACAAGGGCGGCAACGCAGCACTCCCTGCGACAGGATGTGTCACCGACATCTGTAATGAACACCCACAGGCCACACAAAAGGCGGCCTGCGGACGATTGGCCGCCCCACAGTGGTCGCAAAAAAATGGTGAAGCCTGAGACATAACACCTTTCCTACAAACGATATCACTTTCGGTTCTTGTAGGGTAGTAGATGTATCCCCGCTTGTCAAGAGTTTAGGCTGCTCAGAATGACACATCCCAGTGCGCCAACCATCGGCCCGCTTGATGATCGCGTGCGCGTATCACCGCTTTTTGCGCATAGAGCTGCAACGAGAAGGTCACGATGAGATCAGGGGTATCGGGACGATATTCCAAACGAGTGCGTTCAGCATTCATACGCGCTCCCGCGAAGCGTCCAGTATACCAGGGTGACATCAGATTGAGATGCGTCACCGGATGTTCGCCCAGCGTTTCGGTAAAAACAAGTTGGGGCGAACCCCAGCCAGAATGTGTGTGGCCGCTAATATAGAAGGCGGCATGGCGATGACGTGCCAGGATCGCACGCACCGCATCCGAATTCTCGACAAAGAAGAAAGGGTCTAGCGAGTCATCGTCCATATTGCGTACAGGGTCGCGGTCAAGCACGGTCGCATGCAGTGGGCAGTGGGCGAAGATAATGGCGATTTGATTGGGATGGCTTGCCAATGTCTCATCCAGAAATGCCAATGTCTCCTGTGCGAAAAGCACATGCGGATTCTCACTACGCGCTCCCGGTAGGAATGGATTAGGCTGATCAAGCATAATACACACGATTTCAGCATGTGGTCCCGCTGTCCAGGCATAGCGCACGGGCAATCCCCACGCCGCACTAAACTCCGCCCCGCTATGGAGATCATCTTGCGCTCCATCGGGCTGAAATTCGTGGTTGCCAATGCCCGGGTAAAGAGGAATATCGGCAAGTTGGCGAGCAAGCTCGCTTTTCGCCAGCGCATAGTGAACGGGCGCACCTTTATCAACAATATCGCCCGGGGCAACACAAAAGGCTGGTGGCCCTTCTGCCGCCCACACGGCCTGAATATCCCGAAACATGCGCTCGATGCGTGGCGTGTGCATAGCCTGCCACTGCTCCCACGCACGAAAATGCAGATCGCCAAAGAGCCACAAAGACGCCAGTAACGGCTGTTCGCTTGGATGGATCGCTGTCATGTCTGTGCCTTGCATCGCTTCAAATGCTCCTTTTCAATAGGTACTTGCTTCTTATTGTACAGGAGCAATGTTATGGGTATGTAAAAAACTGAGATCGCTCGCGCAAGCAGCAGCTATCGTATTGACAGGCAGTAGCTTTCCATGTAAAAATGCGGATACTCTATCTGTCAGGGTGAAGCGAACAAGTCGTGACGTTGAGAGGAACAAAGGGAAATGAAAGAGCAACACGAAAAACACGATCCTAAACAGGAACAGGCACAGCATGAACGCGAGCAACTCATGCATCGCATTGAGCAGGAACATGTGCGTTTTATCAACCTGGAATTTACTGATGTGGTCGGTATGGCAAAATGTGTCACCATTCCAGTTGAGCAGTTTGCCACATGTATTGAGCATGGCAAGTTATTTGATGGTTCTGCTCTCGAAAGCTTTGCCCGCATCGCGGAAAGCGACATGTATCTCTTTCCCGATCTCTCCACGTTTACCGTGTTGCCCGCCATTGTACGCCCTTTCCTCTCTACAACAATGCGTCAGGGTGTCGATAGCAATGGAGAGGACAATGACATTGTGGCACGTGTGATCTGCGATGTACGCACACCCGATGGCGAACCATTTGATGGCGACCCACGCGCCGCCTTGAAGCGCACACTCGCACTCGCCCATACAATGGGCTATAGTTTCCACGTCGCTCCTGAATTAGAATTTTTCCTGTTGCGCCTCAACGAGCATGGCCCCTCTTCGCTTCCGCATGATCGCGGTGGTTATTTTGACCTCTCAACAGACCTCGCTGCAACGGTACGCCGCCAAATGGCACGCACGCTTCAGCAGATGAATATCCGCATTGAGGCAAGTCATCACGAGGTCGCAGCTGGTCAACATGAGGTAGACTTGGAAAGTGGTGATGCTCTACATATCGCGGATAATCTGATGACGGCCAAATATGTCCTCAAAGCGATTGCCGCGCACTATGGCCTCTACGCCACCTTTATGCCGAAACCCGTCTACGGCATCAATGGCTCCGGCCTGCACACCCATCAACAATTAGTGCGTGTGAGTACAGGCAAAAACGCCTTTTTAAATGAGCAAGATGAGTATGGTCTCTCTGATGTTGGACGCTATTTCATCGCCGGACAACTAGCACACGCACGAGCAATGTGCGCACTACTAGCTCCGCTGGTCAACTCCTACAAGCGGCTAGTACCGGGCTTTGAAGCACCCGTTTACATTAATTGGGGGCGGGTCAATCGGCAGGCATTGATTCGCGTCCCACGCCTGAACCGCAACCGTTCGACCTCGGCCCGCATAGAACTGCGTTGCGCCGACCCAAGTTGTAATCCCTATCTGGCCTTTACTGTCATGCTACGTGCCGGTTTAGATGGCATTCAACGCCGCCTGACGCTGCCTGCCCCAATGGACGAGAATATCTTCCTGCAAGACGAGAGTGAACGGCTCCGCCCACGCACACGCATGCTGCCCGCCACGCTAGGCGAGGCTCTAGACATGCTGCGCGAGGATACGCTGATCCGCGAGACGCTGGGCGACTCCATTTATGAAGGTTTCATTGACGCCAAAAGTATCGAATGGGTTGATTATCGCCGTCAGGTCCATCAATGGGAGACCGAACGCTATCTACATATCTTCTAATTGTCAAAAAGCCGCTTTATTTGCCACATATCTCGTGATACACACGTTCATGGCTGGCAAGCATCGCCTTAAGCGAAAAATGTTGCTCGACATGGGCACGGCAGTGGGCGCGTGGCAGATCAAGCAGATCATCGACTAGAGCGGCAGCATGGGCGCACTCACCCGGCTCGACCAGAAAACCCGTCTCGCCGTGCACGATAATCTCTTCTACTGCGCCGCGTCGAAAGGCGATCACGGGAGTCCCTGTCGCCATTGCCTCGACCGGAGCCAGCCCAAACGGCTCATCCCAGGCAATCGGAAAAAGTAGACCCACAGCCTCGCCCATCAACCTCCACAGATCAGCATGCGCCAGATGCCCCAGATAGCTCACCCGCTCTTTTTCCTGGCGCAGCAGTGGCTCAATGCGCGTTGCATAATACTGCTGATCGTAGATATTACCCGCGATCACTAGGCGTCTGTTTGCCAGCAAGGCGATCTTAATCGCATCCTCAACCCCTTTTTCGGGCGTCAAGCGACCCGCAAAGAGCAGCGGCGCATCGCGCGCCACCTGGGCCTTGAATGGGATAGCACGCAGATCGAGACCATTGTAGATCACATAATCAAGCGGTGTTGCTGCCTCATAAGAGCGGGCACAGGCATGCGAGACCGTTGCCAACGTGAGCGGATGGCCCTGTCGATGCAAGACATGCAGCAAATCATTGATCTCGCTGGAAACAGCTGGCAAGTGCAACGTATGGATCACAGGAATTTCGGTGATGAGCGTACTACAGGCAAAAGAAGGCCAGTCGAAAGCGTGAGCATGGATAAGATCGAACTCGCGCTGTCGGTGCTGCAAGCGCAGGAAGAGAGCGAGAAAAAGATTAGCCTGAGCGAAAAAGCCCGCATCGGTGGGACGTTCCTGTATAGGAACGGAGAAATTCGCAGGCTGTACCTGTGCGGGCACAACAATCTCTTCAATGCGCACACCGGGGACATGCGAGCCAGCGCGCGCGAACAGGGTGACATCATGTCCGCGCTGGCTCAAGCCCTGCGCGAGTGTGGCGACGAGTGCCTGCGCTCCCCCCAGATAGGGCTGCGCGATGGTCGAGACAAGTGGTGCGACAAGTGCGATCCTCATGCTGCTCCTTACTGTGGTTGGTATAGTTGCGAGTCCTCACGCTTCGCCCCGGTAGCTGGCACTGTTATTCTCGGTCTCATGGAGCTTTACCTCATAGATCCTCTCAGTTGGAAAGCTGCGCGCCAAACGTTCCCAGAACTTAACGACCAGCACTTCCGTTGTGGGAATACAGCCCTCAAGCCAGGGCACGTCGTAGTTCAGGTGTTTATGATCGACCCAGCGAATGACCTGCTCGTTGATAATCTGCTTTATCTCGCTCAGGTTCAGCACCATACCCGTCTGTGGGTCAGGCATACCATGCAGCGTGACCTCCAGCACATAGTTGTGCCCATGCCCATGTGGGTTGGCACATTTGTCGTACAGAGTGAGGTTCTCTTGTTCAGAAAGCTGAGGACTCCAGAGCCGATGAGCCGCACTAAATGTCGTGCGCCGTGTCAGGTAGACCATAACCATATCCTTTTGCTTATGCATTGGTGAAGAGTTCGAGATTGCTCCCGCTGAACATGCGCCCGCTATCGTCGGCGAGGAACAGCAGGATCGCGGCCAGATCGGCAGGCATCATCGCAGCATGGAGCTGTGGTGCGGCCTGCCGCAGCATTTCGGTCTCGATTGCCCCTGGACTCACCGCACAGACACGAATATTATACGGTTTTCCCTCAAGCGCGAGAATCTCTGTCAGACTTGCCACACCCGCTTTAGAGACGTTATACGCACTCAAACCAGGGAACTTCTCTACACCACGAACGCCGGAAAGCGACGAGAGATTGATGATGACCCCGCTCCGCTGTTCTGCCATCAGACGAAAGGCCTCGCGACAACAAAGAAACGTTCCACGCAGGTTTGTTGCCAGCACCGCGTCCCAGGTCGCTATATCCATAGCAACAAAGGGACGCACGGTAACTATTCCAGCACTGTTTATCAGGATATCAACGCGCCCGTAATGCTCGCGCACGTACTGAAAGAGGGCGGACACGTCCTCTTCACGCGCGACATCGCCCGCGATAGTCACAGCATGACCGCCTTCTTGCACGATGAGGGCAGCAGTTTCTTCGAGGTGCGCGGACGTGCGACTGAACAGCACAAGATGCGCACCAGCACGCGCAAACAGTTGGGCAGTGGCACGGCCCACACCGCGTCCCGCTCCCGTGATAATGACAACTTGCTCTTTAATACTCATAACATCATTATAGCAGGTGACAACGCACGTGCAACTGAAAAAAAAGACACTTGTTGCAATATCCCATACTTTGATATAATCTCTCTACATACAGACCGTGCTAAGTAGTGCGTGTCCACCCGTGCCTGTGAAGACCGAGTTATTGCACACGGGGAGCGAAGTGCGTCATTGAGAGCGAGGAAGAACACGAGGCCCGTATGGCGATGAATACCTTACTGTCTGGCTCATTGAAGGAGTTTGGTCTGGTCGAGGTGATGCAGGTCATGGAGATGGGCAACATGACAGGCGCGTTACACCTCAAACAAGAGAATGGACACGCTGGTATCCTCTATTTTGATCAAGGCAAGGTTGCCAATTGCGTCGAGTTCGATTCGGGCGCGCTGACATTGGGCGATGTCTTGCAACAGTTGCACATGGCAACACATGACCAGATCGAGCTAGCTTTCTCACAGCAACTACAAGATGCTGTCGGCAAACGCATCGGCGAACGCCTGATGCTGATGGGAGTGATTAATCCAAAACAATTGCAAGAAGCACTGCGCACGAAGGCCCTCTGGACGGCCCGCGAACTGGGCCTCTGGCAAGAAGGAACCTACGAATTTACAGCCAGTGCTACAGTTCAAAAAATGCTACCCTATGGGGAGACACCGCTCAATATCGAGGTGATGCGCATCACTATAGAAATGATTCGCTATGCCGACGAATGGGAGAAATTGCGCCCGGCCCTCCCGCTGGGCATACGCACATTCCTACAAATGTCACCCGCCATCCCTCGACCCGTGACCATGCCTGCACGCATCGTCAACCTCATTAACGTTGTCAACCGTTTCCGCCGTGTCCGCCGCATCGCCAGCGCGTTGCACACCCCCGAACTGGATGTAGCACGTGAATTGGCCCAGCTTGTACAACAAAAACTGCTCATGCCTGTCTTTCACGAGGTAACACCTCATCACGGCGGGAAACGTATCCAGTTGCCCGATCCAGCAGAGAAATTACGCCTCGAAAATTTTGAACTCTTTAATCTCCTCAGTCGCATGGAGCAGGCTTGGGACCGCCTGCGCTCTCCCATGGAGCAACTGCCCGCTCTCGTCGAATTCATTAATTGGACCATGGAAGCTCTGGCCGATACCTGCCGCACAAACAGCACGATCCTTGATCCCAACACACTTATCACCATTCTCATGCGCGAAAACCTGACCAGCATCGGCAGCTACTCCTTTGCCATCGAACACAATCATATCGATGTAGAACATTTTACCACTCTCTGCCGCAACGTACTCCAAGGCGACCTCAAAAATGCGGAACGCTTCTACACCGATGCCGCCGCTATTTTATTGCGTATTTTAAATACTGTCTTTGAGTCGATTAACTCTCGTATCGCCAACCCACGCGAACGGGTCGAGAACCAGGAGGTTTGGGAAGCTTTATTCGAACAATTCGCTCTTCCTCATTAGCCATCGACATTAGCCGTTGACCAACTTGTCTTGTCTGAAATTTTTATGCCGTGCTAAACCTCTACAAATTTTGCAGCAGCAGACCCGTGATTCTTCCCATATGACATGGTATGATTAGAGAGTGGCAAGCTCCCAAGTTATCTTGGAGCTGGCATTGAGCAACTCTGTAGCGTAGTTACTTCTTTTTGCGTCTGGCTTCTTGTGTAATGGCAGGAGGAAAGATGAATACACGCACCGCCTTCCTCTTTATGGATGTTGGCAGGTAAGGGCGCGGTTGATTACACTTACGGTTGAACTGGGTGTAGTCAACCGCGCCCCTTTGCCACCACAGAGCAAGCCAAGCCAGATGCCATCTTCCCAAGTCCCAGAAAATTGCCACTCCCTGTTCTCTATGCTATACTTGGCGCGTAGCACAACAGGTGTACAAAGAACAGGGAAGGGAACCTCATTCATCGATGGAAGATATTTCAAAGCTGCAAAATGCGTTTATTGTCGGAGAGCGCATCTACCTGCGTCCGTTAGAACCCGGGCAGGACAATCACGATTACGCACGTTGGCTCAACGACGAAGAGATTCGCCGCTATTTCTCGGTCTATCCCACCAGTGACGCTCGTGGCAAGGAGCGCATCGAAAACCTCTACAAGGCTTTTGGGCATATCATCTTCGGCATCGCGCTGAAAAGCGATAACACACTAATTGGTCTGGTAGGGTTGAAAGATATCAACCAATTAAACCAGAGCGCGGAATTTTATAATATCGTTGATCGTGCCTATTGGGGCAAAGGCTACTCGACCGAAGCCACGAAATTGATGATCCGCTACGGTTTTATGGAATTGAACCTCAATCGCATTCAGACACAGGACATGGAAGAAAATGTGGGCGGCTGGCGGTCGGATGAAAGGGTCGGGTTCAAGCACGAGGGCACGCTGCGTGAGGCCATCTATCGCTTTGGCAAATATCACGATGTGCGCGTCTACAGTCTGTTACGCAAAGATTTTCTGGAAAAGATGTAGGCAAGCATGAGCATGATTGTACAGGAGATTACTGACCAGGAACAGTGGAATAGCTTCCTCACAAGTCAACCACGTGGCCATCTTTTGCAGTCCTACGAGTGGGGTGAATTAAACAGGTATCTCGGTGGGCGCATCTATCGTCTAGGGGCTGTACAGGATGGGCAACTGGTTGGCTGTATGCTGCTCTCAGTTGCTCCTCTACCACTCCCTCTCTCGTTGCCAGGAGTCAAGTTGAACTGGCTCTATAGTGTGCGTGGCCCCACTGTTGTAGCACCTGACACACCCGCGCTGGCACTGCTGATCGCATATGCGCAGAAGGTGGCACGTAAGGAACACGCCATCGTCTTGCGTGTTGAGCCAAATGTTGCCGACGATGACCCACGCGAGGTCGAGTGGCTTGCCGCCTACCATCATCTCGGCTTTCGCGATAACCCCACTGCGGTGCATGGCCGACGGAGTTGGGTACTCGATATTCGCCCCTCTGCTGAGCAGTTGCTCGCCAATTTCAAAATGACATGGCGGCAAAATGTGCGCTCGGCGGAACGCAAGGGCGTGGTCATTCGCGAGGCAAGCAGCGAGGCCGATTTCGATGCCTACTACGATCTGCTCAAAATTACCAGTGAACGCGACGCCTTTTTTATTCATGGCAAGGACTATCACAAAGAAATTTTGCGCCATTTTGCGAGCAAGGGCGATGCGGTCCTCTATCTCGCAGAACATGAGGGCGAACCTATCGCGGCCAAGATGCTAATCCGCTTCGGTGACTGGTGTTGGGACATGTTTGGCGCATCCGCAAATCAGAAACGCAACCTTAAACCCACCTACCTCCTGCAATATCGCTGCATGCTGTGGGCCAAAGCGCGTGGGTGTAGCTATTTTGACTTCCGCACGATCCCTGAAATTTTAGAGCCGGGCGAAGAGATGTGGGGCGTCTATGAATACAAAAAAGGCTTTGACGGCTTCTCACGTCTCAACATGCCAACGCAGGACTACGTGTATAATCCGCTGCTATATTACGGGTGGCGCAAACTGGTCGCCATGCGGCGCGCACGTCGCCACGAGGAGCGTAAAAAGGTCGAACTCGCCCGCGCAGCACGTGGCAAAACTGCCAACAACGAAACTGAGGCATAACGACGCAGTCGCTTGCGTTAGTTCAGGAGGAGAACCGATGGAAGCTCGCATTATCACAGACCGTCAGCAGTGGAATGACTTTGTGGCCGCTTCGCCCTGCTGCAATATTACGCAATCATATGAGTGGGGCGAACTTGCCCCTCATCTCGGTGCAGAAGCCTTGCGCATGGGTGTGGTAGATGACGACGGTAAACTGTGTGCAGCGGTCCTCGTGCTGATTTCCCGCGCTCCCATCCTGCGCCAAACCTACTTCTACGCTCCACGCGGCCCCATTGTGGATGATCCCGCTTCGCCCGCGCTCACCGTGCTGCTCAATTTTGTGCGCGTCGAGGCGCGCAAGCATAACGCTTTTATGCTCAAAGTTGAGCCGAGCGTGCTAGACAACGATACCCATTGGCTCACGATACTGGCACGGCGCGGTTTCCGCAAGAATCCCTATGCCACGCACATCCGCCACGAATGGGTCCTGGATATTCAAGCCGACGAGAAAAGCCTGCTAGCTGCCATGAAAGAGAAGTGGCGTTATAACATTCGCCTGGCAGCACGCAAGGGCATCACCGTGCGACGCGGTGAAGGTCAGGCCGATCTAGATGCCTTTTATCGCCTCTACGAAACTACCAGTGAACGCGATCAGTTTTTTATCCATGATAAATCACACTATCAGGATGTCATGCGTCTATATGGCGAAGGTGAGCATGCCGCGCTCTTCCTGGCTGAGTATGAAGGGCGCACGATTGCCGGCACGATTATCCTGTGGTTAGGCAAATGGAGCTGGTACATGTACGGCGCATCTTCTAACGAGGAGCGCGAACGGATGCCCAACCATCTCTTACAGTGGACAAGCATGCAATGGGCAAAGGCACACGGCTGCTCCTACTATAATTTTCGCGGCATCCCCGATCGCTTGGAAGAGGGTCAGGAGCTATGGGGTGTCTATGTCTTCAAGCGCGGCTTCGGCGGCTATGCCATGCGCTCGCTGGAGACACACGATCTCGTCTACCAACCACTCATCTACGAGGCCTATCGCAAGCTGCTGGATATCAAACGCTGGCGTGACGAACGCAAGCGACAACAACCCAAAGAGCAAACGCACGCCTAAGACACTACGCATGTCGATATGCTACAATGAGCAAAGTATCCTGATAGCGTTTGGTGCGTAAGCACAACATATGCGGCAGAGAGGATGTTGCACAGCGATGGTGATTGATAGCAGTCTTGTTGGCAAGAGTTCTGATCCACAGACATTCCGTATCGAAGGTGATGCCGTGCGACGCTTCTTAGAAGCAACCGAGGACCCGGCATTACAGGATAGCCTGGCAACAGGCTATGTACCGCCGACCTTCCCCACAACATTTCGTGTGCCTGTACCCGCGCTTGAACTCGATATGGCAAACATACAGCTATTGCATGGTGAGCAAGCCTATGAGTATAGCCGCCCATTACGCATTGGCGAAGAGATCACCTGCGTGGCACACATTACCGATGTGCGCCAGCGCGAAGGACGGCGCGGCTCGATGACCTTTATCGTGCGCGAACTGGTCGCAACCGACAGCGAGCAGCAGCACATCTTCACGGCCCGTAGCACCTCGATAGTCCGCCAAGCACATTCTTGAACTCACGACTTCCCACGTGCGCGGAATACCCCGTCCGAGCCAACCAGAACCCCTACACAAAGTGCGGAGAATTTGTTACACTGTGGGCAGCAGATCGCCTATTCGCTTCCGCACCGGAGAAAGAACACAGCAATGCGCATGATTGATAATAGTAGCCCTAAATATGCGGCTGTCTTGCGGCTTTTACACAGCTGGAAACAGCTTCCTGAAAGCGATATTGCCCGCATATTACATCAATATTACCTGACAACTGACGATTTTCGCCAGATGGAAGATCAGGGATTGCTCACACTGAGTTTTGCGGGCGACGAATATATGATTGCACCCACCCTGTTAGGCCGTCTCTGGCTAGAACAGTATAACAACGAGGAGCAAAACAATGCCATACGCTGACGAAGAGGAGCAGTTGCCCTATACCACAATTGGCACAGACGAGGCACGGCGCATGATTGAAGGGGGGGCACATGTGATTGACGTTCGCCAACCCAATGAGTGGGAGCGTGGACACATCGCCGAAGCCGAGCTAGTGCCAATTACTGGCATCTATTCCTTTGGCAAAGCCTTGCAAGAATTGCATATTTCACCTGATGAAGAGGTCATCTTTGTATGCGCATCAGGCCAACGCAGTTCGACCGCCGCCGAAATCGCCTTATTGACTGGCCTGAAAAAGGTCCATAATCTGGCAAACGGCATGAATGGCTGGCTCAATCGCCGCTATCCTATCGAGCGTTAAGCACGTCTTGCCTGTTATCAGCGCGTATACATTATTTATGTACAAGGAGGAGATCAATGCCTTTATTAGAAGGAAAGAAAGCCCTAGTTTTCGGGGTCGCCAATCACCGCTCGATTGCCTGGGCCATTACGCAGGCACTCGCCGCCGAGGGGGCGCAGGTAGCGTTGACCTACCAGGAGCGCATGGAAAAATATGTGCGTGACCTCGCCGCCAAAATTCCCAACACACCGCTCATTCCTTGCGATGTGCAGAACGACGCTGAACTAGACACTGCCTTTGCG
The DNA here is from genome assembly GCA_027311145.1 of Ktedonobacterales bacterium. Lineage (GTDB taxonomy): Bacteria > Chloroflexota > Ktedonobacteria > Ktedonobacterales > Ktedonobacteraceae > DTNP01. Next base: position 3,809 of record DAICZM010000049.1, on the reverse strand, counting down.
CAAGCCGGAGAAATCTTTGCAGGCAAATTGGATATTCTGATCCACTCCGTTGCCTACGCACCACCCTCCGAGTTGGAAAATCCTTTCATCGAAACCACCAGGGCTGGTTTTCATACCGCTCTTGACATCAGTGCCTATTCACTGGTTGCGATGGCGCGTCGTGCCAAACCGCTAATGCAAGCGAATGGCGGCGGCAGCATCCTGACTCTCACCTATATGGCAAGCGAGCGCGTGATGCCCAAATACAACGTAATGGCGGTTGCTAAAGCGGCCCTAGAGTGCAGCGTGCGCTATTTGGCCTATGAGATGGGCGAATACAATGTGCGCGTCAACGCGATCTCGGCAGGTCCGCTCAATACGCTAGCCGCACGCGGCGTCTCTGGTTTTACCTCCTTCCGCGACCAGATGGGTAGCGCAGCTCCCCTCCGGCGCAATATTGAGCAAGCCGAAGTGGGCGACGCTGCCCTCTTCCTGTGCAGCCCGCTGGCACGCGCCATCACGGGCGAAATCATGTTTGTCGATGCCGGCTACAACATCATGGGCGCATAACAGACAAAGCGTTCATTTAGGATGTTCTATTACTCGTTCTACATATTTACAACCAGGGCAACCGTACACGTTTCCCTGGTTGTTTTTAGCGTTATCTCTTCAATAGGCATGCTAGGCCGCCACATCCATCGAAAATGAAAGAGAAATTCCCCATTGCTCCTTTTTTCCGTAACTTTCCGCACTCATCCACGTTTCTATTGAGGATATTACTTCTTCTTTATGATATAGAGGAGAGCAATCTTATATAAACTAACACACAGATGGTTTGTATAAACCGTAATATCGTATACGAACAGGACAAGACGCGCTTGCTCAGAAGACGGGATACCCACTCCTGGCTAGTTGAAGAGGTGAAAGAGTATGGTTAAAAAAGCGAACGGGGCATTGCCCAACGAGTTACTTACCTACGAGCGAGAACATCATCATTGGACACAGGAAGAAGTGGCCCAGATGATTGAGGTTCCTGACCCAAAAATGATCGGACGCTGGGAGCGCGGCATCACGCAGCCTTCCCCGCACTATCGACGCCAACTCGCTGCACTGTTTGGCAAAAGTACACGCGAGCTTGGCTTTGTGCGCAAAGACGAGATTCCTTTCTGGAGTATTCCCAGCCGCCGTAACCTCTTTTTCACAGGGCGAGACGCCTTGCTAACACGCATTCATAGCAGCTTGACGACTCATAAAAGTACAACATTACTGCCTCCGCAAGCCCTGAGCGGCCTGGGCGGCATTGGTAAGACACAAACAGCCCTTGAATATGCCTACCGTTATGCGCACGAATACCACACAGTTGCCTGGATACGTGCCGATTCGCCCGACACGCTGGCCTCAGATTTCACTGCCCTGGCCGATCTTCTAGGCTTACCGGAACGCAACATGCAGGAACAAAACCATATCATCAACGCGGTGAAACAATGGCTGTCAGTGATGACACGCTGGCTACTCATTTTTGATAATGCCAACACCCTGGATATATTACAAGAGATTCTGCCAGCCACCTGCCCCGGACATATTTTGATTACCACCCAATCGCATATCGCTGGCACATTGGCACAAACGATTGAGGTTGACGCGATGACAGTAGACGAGGGAGCCTATTTCTTGCTGCGTCGTGCCAAGCGTATCGATCTTCATACGCCTCTACATGAAGCCGCTGCGACTGATCTTCAGCATGCCAGAACGCTCTCGCAGGCACTCGGCGGTGTGCCGCTCGCCCTTGACCAGGCCGGGGCTTATATCGAAGAGACTGCTTGCGGACTCGCAAATTATCTCAAAATCTATCAACACCGTCACAAGGAACTACTTCAGCGACGCGGAATCACTGATGCCGATCATCCACCTCCAGTGACGACCACCTGGTCCCTCTCTTTTGAAAAGGTTCAGCAGACAAGCCCTACCGCAGCATCGCTCCTGCATTTACTGGCCTTCGCAACCGCTGACGCCATTCCTGAAGAATGCATTACCCAGGGTGCAGCCGCACTTGGCCCGCAGCTAGCTCCAGTCATCGCCGACCAACTCAATTTTGATACGGCGATCAAGGTCTTACGCCATTTTTCGCTCTTGCGCCGCAATTCTGACATAAGCATGTTGAGTATTCACGCGCTGGTACAGACGGTGTTGCGTAACACCATGGATGAACACACACAACGACAATGGAGCGAGCGTTGGGTACGTGCGCTCTGTTTGATCTTCCCCACAGGAGAATTTGGCACGTATCAACAATGTGAACGCCTGCTTTCGCAAGGGATAGCTTGTGCAGAACTGATCCGCTCCTGGCAGATGGTTTTTCTGGAAGCGGCGCAACTCCTTCGCACGATAGGCAAGTATCAAAAAGGGCGTGGAAGATACAAACAAGCACTCACACTCTTTCAGCAGGCCTTAACCATCTTGAAAGAGTTACAACCAACACAGCATATAGAGACTGTACGATGTTTGCGTGAAATGGGCGACCTCTTTGAGGTACAAGGTTTGTACAATCGGGCCGAAACACTGTTTCAGCAAGCCATCACGTTATGCGAAGAACAGCTTGACCCCAGTCACATAGAAATTGCCCTCACGCTCTACAAATGGGCGGAAGTCTGTATTCTGCAAACACACTATAGCCAGGGTCTCGCCATTAGCCAACGCGCCCTCGCTCTCTGTGAATTACAAGCAGATGCGCAATATCAGTCTTTACAAGCAGAAATCCTCAACAACATGGCGTATGTATTTTTGCGACAAAAAGACTATAGGCAGGCAGCAGGGATATTTCAACAAGCCATGCTGATCCACAAGCAAATACTAGACCCCTTTCACCCCGATATGGCAATCCATTATAACAACATTGCTTTTTGCCACTTTGAGCAAGGCAACTATAATGATGCCGAATCCTTTTATCTACAAGCCATTGCTATCTGGGAGCAGGCTTTCGGCCCAGAACATCCCGATGTCGCACATGGCCTGGCAAACCTGGCACGCCTCAACGCGGCACGCGGCAATTATGCTCAGGCCGAACAAGACTATCAACGCTCCCTCACGATTATTAGTGCTGCGCAGGAAACAGCAGAGGTAAAAAAAGTGATGCCTTTGAGAGGTCTCGCCAAGTTGCATGCGATGCAGCAACACTATCAACAAGCCGAGCAATACTACCAGCAGATAGTACACATACTTGAACATGCCCTCGAACCGCAATACCCAAAACTGCTAGAAGTACTCGATGAAATGCTCCAACTGGCACGCGAGCAAGGCGAGAGCCAACGAGTCGAACATCTACAGCAACACATGCAAGAGATCAGGTTTTTGATGAGCGCAAGCAATACAGCGGTCCTGATTAGTTAACACAAAATAACAGCGGTAATGTCCACCGAAGAAAAGCCTCCCATCATGCGATGAGAGGCTTTTCTTCGGTGGGTTATGCTTTTTGCGCTGGGCGCATTTACATCATGCCACCCATGCCACCAGCGGGAGCCGCAGCTTCCGACTCTGGGGAATCGGTGATGAGTGTGTCTGTTGAAAGGACCATGCCCGCAATGCTGGCAGCGTTCTGTAAGGCAGAGCGTGTGACCTTCACAGGATCGACGATACCCGCTTTGAACATATCCACGTACTCGTTGGTCAGCGCATTGAAGCCATAGCCGCGCGGGCTGTGGCGCACACCGGCGACAACGACCGCACCATCTTGACCGGCATTAAAGGCGATCTGGCGCAATGGCTCTTCCAAAGCACGGCGCAGGATGTTGAGACCAGTCGTCTCCTCACCCGCTGCAACAACAACTTTATCC
>DAICZM010000499.1 GCA_027311145.1 Ktedonobacterales bacterium | reverse complement strand
ATATCGTATTAATTAAAACGGGAGAAAGATAAAATCTACTTTATATGCAAATCTCTTTTGGCAATGTCTTTGCGATAGTGCATCCCTTCAAAATGGATATATTTCACTGCCTCGTACACTTTTTGTACGGCTTCTGGCAATGTTGCACCACGTGCCACCACGCTCAGCACGCGCCCGCCTGCTGTCACCAGTTGCCCGTCGCGCAAGGTCGTGCCCGCATGAAAGACCTGCACGCCCTCTAACTGATTGGCATCCTCGATACCGCTGATGGGGATACCTGTGCGATATGTGCCTGGATAACCGCCCGAGGCCAGCGTCAGACTCACCGCAGAACCGGGATGCCAGAGCGTTTCCTGTTTGACGGGCATGACTTCGGCAAAATTTAGCACGTTGAGCAGGTCCTCGCGCATCAGGAGCATAAAGGCTTGCGTTTCTGGGTCGCCAAAGCGTGTGTTATGCTCCAGTACCATCGGGCCGCGTTCCGTCAGCATGATGTTGGAGTAGAGGACGCCTGTGAAGAGGATGCCGCGCTGTTTGAGTGCCTGAAGCGTGGCAGCGATGATAGTGCGCCAGATGCTGGTCTCTTGTTCCGGTGGGACAAACGAGAGTGGTGCGAAGACGCCCATGCCGCCCGTGTTCAGTCCCTCATCGCCATCGTGGGCGCGTTTGTGGTCTTGTGAGAGCGTGAGTGGCAGATAGTGCGTGCCATGGCAGATGGCGGTTGCGCCAATCTCATCGCCTTGCAGGTAATCCTCGATGACGACGCTATCGCCCGCCGCACCAAAGACACGTTCAACCAGCATTTGTTTGACGGCATCGTGTGCAGTTGCCATATCGAGGGCCACGATAGCACCCTTGCCTGCGGCATTGCCATCGGCCTTGACGACAACCGGTGCGCCATGTTCTTCCAAGTAGGTGAACGCGGCAGTCGCGCTCGTAAACGTGTGATGTTGTGCGGTTGGGATGCCTGCTGCGGTCAAGACTTCTTTCGCGAAAGCTTTACTGCCCTCAAGGGCTGCACCCGCCGCGTTGGGGCCAAACGTGGCGAGGCCACGTTGCTGAAAGATATCAACAATGCCATCAACCAGTGGAACCTCTGGTCCTACAATAGTCAGGTCGATGTGTTGCTGTTCCGCGAAGGTTGCCAATTCTTGATACTGCGTTGCGCCAAGCGGTACACACTCGGCATAGGGTAGCATGCCGGGATTGCCGGGAGCTGCATACACCTGGGTGACGCGCTGACTCTGTACCAGTTTCCAGACTAAGGCATGTTCACGCGCACCCGAACCAATCACCAATATGCGCATTGCGCTTATCTCCTCTTCTCCGCTATTGGCCCGTGCGCGCCAGATCGCGGCGTGTTAGTGGTGTGATCTCTTTGGCCTGTTGTTGTGGATCAAAGGGCCAGCCTTGTTTCTCCATGCAGCCATAACAGAACTCGTGGTGAAGAGCGGCACGCGCCGTCTCTTCTTTGGCCAGCGATTGTTCTGGCATACGGGAATAGACGGTGTTGATGGCGCGGCCCAGACCTGCCACGCTCAGATAACCCAGGCTGTCGACGCCGATATAGTCGGCAATCTCTTGTACCGTTTTGCCAGCTGCGATCAGTTCAGCTTCTTGGGGAATGTCGATGCCAAAGTAGCAAGGGTGGCGCAGTGGAGGCGCACTGGAGCGCAGGTGAATCTCTTTTGCTCCATAGCGGCGCAAGGCGGCAACCAGGCGTTTCATGGTATTACCTCGCACGATAGAGTCATCGACAATCACGAGCCTTTTGCCATTGATATGTGGTCTGACCAGATTGAATTTCAGGTCAATCTCCATCTGGCGCAGCCGCTGATCGGGTTTGATGAAGCTACGGTCACTGTAGCGGTTTTTGATGATTGCCATGCCAAAGGCGGTGTGAGACTCCTCAGCGTAGCCGAGGGCAGAGGGAATCGATGAATCTGGGACAGGCACAACGAAGTCGGCCTCGACAGGGTATTCGCGGGCCAGCTCGCGCCCCAGCTCTTCGCGTACCGTATAAATATAGCGATCATTGACGCGGCTGGTTGCATCGGAGAAGTAGATATACTCAAAGACGCACAAAGCTTGGCGTGGCATCGTAACCAGTTGCTCGGTGTGTAAGCCTTGCTCGTCAATCGTGATTAATTCGCCCGGTTCAACTTTGCGTAGGTAGGTTGCGCCAATCCGTTCTAATGCGCACGATTCAGAAGCGACAATCCAGATGTCGTCGCCGATGCGTCCGATACAGAGCGGACGCATGCCCCAGGGGTCGCGCATGGCATAGAGTTTGCCTTCTGCAAGCATCACCAGACTATAGGCTCCGCGCAAGATGGGGAAGGTTTTCAGCATGCGTTCACGCAAGCTTTGACCTTCAGCATGGAGGAGCAGGAGGGCGATGGCCTCGCTATCCGTCGTGGAAGAGAGCCATTCTTGTGGGAACATCGCGCGCAATGCAGGCCCATTGACTAGATTTCCATTATGTGCAACGGCAATGGCTTCATATTGATCGGTTTTATCGCCTACCACGAAAGGGCCAGCGTTCTCAACACAACTTGAGCCTGTTGTGGAATAGCGCACATGGCCGATGCCACAGGACGAGAGCGGCAGGCTCGTTCCTGTATCGGCAAAGACTTCGCGCACTTTCCCCATCCCGACGTGGTGTACGATATGCCCATCGCTATCGTATACCGTCAAGCCCGCGCTCTCCTGGCCGCGATGTTGTAGAGCTGTGAGAGCCAGGGTCAGGTATTTCCTGACATCAATATTCTCTTCGTTGCGCTGTGCATACATCCCTACAACGCCGCACGCATCGTGCAGACGATCCATGTGATGCTCCTCTCTGAATGCCTGGGTTCGTGTGTAGAAACGTGATTCATCACGTCTATCCCTGTTATGATTGTTTTACCATTTCATCCGTTAAATGAGCGACCAGGGCGTAGCGTTCCGCGATACCTTGTAGGTCATCACTTGTGACCTTTGGTAGGTTACGGTAGACTTGTTTGTCTAGCATGCGGTTCTTATCGCCCCCGGGCCAGAGTCGCCAGCTATCGTTATCAATCACATCCGCGACGAGCAGGTTGCCATGTTCGTCACGTCCAAACTCAATTTTCATATCTACGAGTGTGACATCCAATGTGGCCCAGGCTCGTTCCAACGTCTCAAAGACGTGTCGTCCCTGCTGCGCCATCCATTCAATCTCAGGCATTGAGGCAAGACCCAATGCGACAATCTCATCAACAGTGATCTGTGGATCATGGCGTGCATCATCCTTCAGAAATGTCTCGACAAGGACTGGCTCGAAACGTGTGCCCTCGCTAACTGCTGGATGACGCTTAAGATAAGAGCCACTGGCTAAACGGCGTTGTACTTGCTCGATTGGTAACATTGAGCAGTGCTGCACGAGCAACGTGACAGCGTCTATTTGCCGCACAAAGTGTGTGGCTATCCCTTCCTTCTGTAAGAGGCGGAAGACATTGGCTGTGGTAGTCGTACT
>DAICZM010000498.1 GCA_027311145.1 Ktedonobacterales bacterium | reverse complement strand
AAAGTGGTCTTCTCATAGCAGCAATATAGCATTCTCCATGATGAGTGTCTGTATGAGAGACAATCAGGGTGGCACCACGGGTGTGTAGCGGACACAACCACACAGATAGATCGTCCAGCACTCTCGTCCCTTCAATGTTTTTAGGAAGGGACGGGGGTTTTTTATTGCCTCTCTATCCTTCCATTGAAGGAGGCTATGTATTATGACCAAACTCTGGCAAAAAGGCTATCAAGTCAACGAACACGTAGAACGCTTCGAGGCTGCGCAGAACAGCATGCTCGACAGTCGTTTAATTCGCCATGACGTGTGGGGTTCTCTCGCTCACGTTGCCATGTTGCAAAAAATTGGTATTCTCAGCACAGAAGAACATGCCACGCTCAAGAACGCACTGCGCTCCGTTCTCGCACTTGAAGCGACCCACGAATTTAGTGTATTGCCTTCCGATGAGGACGTGCATACCAGCATCGAGAACTACCTGGTCACCAGCGCGGGCGCAACGGGCAAGAAGATTCACATGGCCCGTTCGCGCAACGACCAGGTCCTTGTTGACCTGCGCCTCTACGGTAAAGAGCAGTTGCATACGGTCGCAGAGAGTCTGACCGACCTGGTCTCCGCATTCTTAGAGTTCGCTGGAACCTATGCCCTGATTCCCATGCCGGGCTACACGCATATGCAACGCGCTATGCTTTCCTCGGTCGGCTTGTGGGCCGCCAGCTTTGCCGAGTCGCTACTGGATGATGAGCAACTGCTCTCAGCAGCATATAGACTCAACGATCAGTCTCCGCTTGGCTCGGCAGCCGGGTATGGCGTGCCTATCCCCATTGACCGCCAATACAGCTCTGATTTGCTCGGTTTCGCGCATGTGCAAAATAACGTGATTTATGTGCAAAACAGTCGCGGCAAGATTGAGGCAGCAATTGTGCAGGCTCTCACACAGATCATGCTCGACCTGAGTAAATTTGCGCAGGATGTGCTGCTCTTCACAACTGCTGAATATAGCTTTTTGCAGGTTCCTCAGGAATTATGCACGGGCAGCAGCATCATGCCGCAGAAACGCAATCTTGGTATTATGGAACTGGTACGCGCACGCATGCAAACCATGCTGGCTTTGCAGCAGCAGATTCTTGGCATCGTAAGTGGCCTGCCATCCGGCTACAATATGGACTATCAGGAAACCAAACGGCCCTTCATGGAGGCACTCGACCTGATTTTAGAGAGCCTAAACATCTGCACGCTGGTCGTACAAAATCTCTCGCTCGATACTGCCAATCTGGTCAAAGCCTGTACGTTTGAACTGTTCGCCGCTGACCGCGCCTACGAGTTGGCCATTGCCTCAAAAATGCCCTTTCGCGACGCCTATCGCATCGTAGGAGCCGAGGTCACCGCTCAGCTTGATCGCCATATCCCGTTGCCTGTCGAGAGCCAGGAGCAACTGGTAGAACGCCTCAAAGCCCGTTCACACCTGGGTGGAGCGGGTAGCCTCGCTCTGGAAGAGGTCAGTACTCATTTGGGCCAGGTGCAGATGACTTGGCACGAACGAACAGCAGCATTTAACAATGCAATTGCGCATCTGGTTGGAATAAACGAAGCATAAGTCATACATACTATAGAGGAGAAAAGAGATGTCAACAGTTGTACTTGCCTATTCGGGTGGTCTGGATACATCCGTCGCAATTCGCTGGATCAAAGAGAAATACGATTTGGACGTGATCGCCCTGACGATTGACGTAGGCAATGATCGCGATTTACCCGCCATTGCCGAGCGCGCACGCCAGATTGGCGCGGTCAAAGCCTTGATCGTAGACGGACGTGCCGATTTTGTGCGCTACTTTGTCTGGCCTGCCCTACAAGCAGGAGCGGTTTACGAAGGCCAGTATCCACTGGCAACCGCCCTGGCGCGTCCACTGATTGCACGCCTGATGGTTGAGGTCGCGCGGGCAGAAGGAGCGGTGGCAGTTGCGCATGGCTGCACAGGCAAAGGCAATGACCAGGTGCGCTTCGATGTCTCGATCAACACACTAGCCCCTGATCTCAAAATTATCGCTCCCGTGCGTGAGTGGAGCATGACACGCGATAACGAGATTGCCTATGCCGCCGAGCAAGGCATTCCCATTTCCGTCACCAGTGCCAGCCCCTACTCTGTCGATCAAAACCTGTGGGGACGCAGTGTTGAATGTGGCATCCTGGAAGACCCCTGGGCCGAACCACCCTCTGATGTTTACGCCTGGACGGTTGCCCCCGACGGCAAAACTCCACAGGAGCCAACCTATGTTGAGATTACCTTCCAGAATGGCATTCCCGTTGCCCTCAACGGCGAAGAGGTCGATGGCGTCACACTGATCGAAACGCTCAACAAGCTCGCGGGTGAACATGGCATTGGACGCATCGATCATATCGAGAATCGTCTGGTCGGCATCAAGTCGCGTGAAATCTACGAGGCTCCCTCCGCTACCATCTTGCTTGCCGCCAATCAAGCGCTGGAAAGCCTGACACTCAGCCGCGACCAGGCCCGTTTCAAAGAGATCGTCGCGGGCGAATACGCGCGCCTGATCTACAACGGCCAGTGGTATAGTGCTTTGCATCAAGACCTCGCCGCCTATGTACAGAGTACGCAACGCTTTGTCAGCGGGGTGGTACGCATGAAGTTGTATAATGGTCACAGTGCAGTTGTCGGTCGCAAGTCAGAGCATTCGCTCTATAGCCACAGTCTAGCAACCTATGACACGGGCGACCAGTTCGATCATAACGCGGCTCTCGGCTTCATCAAACTGTGGGGCCTACCGCTCACCACGCAGGCGCAAGCACAGTTGCTGCCCTCGATTGGCGTGGAAGAGAATTTGCTCAAATCTAGCACGATTCAACTGCTCGATGGCAAAACAAAATAAATCACAAAGACGTGATGATACGGACAAGTAGCTTCATCCATATCATCACGTCTTCATGTCAAAAGAGAGTGTCATGAGCATTATAGAACTCATCAAACAGCGGCGCAGCATCGGCAAAATGACCACTGAGGTACCGACACGCGCCCAGATCGAGACGATTTTGGAGGCGGCGACGCATGCCCCCAATCACCACAACGCCGAACCCTGGCGTTTTTTTGTACTCGCAGGCAAGGCACGTGTAGAGCTTGGCGAGATCATGGCAGAGTCGTTTACCGCACGCATGGCTGAGGCGAACCATGAGAAATTTGACGTCATGATTGCCAAGGAGCGCAACAAACCTTTACGTGCCCCTGTGTTAATCGCCGTCATCGCGGAGCAACCTAAACAACCGAAAGAGATCGAGATCGAGAATATCGAGGCCGCCTCAGCAGCGGTGCAAAACATGCTATTAGCAGCCGAGGAATTGGGGCTTGCCGCGATGTGGCGCACGGGCGAACCTGCTTACGACCCCAAGGTAAAACAATGGTTGGGCCTGGAGAAAAAGGATCATATCGTCGCCTTCGTCTATCTCGGTTATCCCGCCATGCCCCGTCTTGAGAAGAAATCTGAGAT
>DAICZM010000497.1 GCA_027311145.1 Ktedonobacterales bacterium | reverse complement strand
ATACTCACTGTTACAGAAGGGTCACATAAAGGTGACACATTTCCTGTGGACACACATAACACCCTTTTCATTGGGCGCATGGATGATTGCCAAATCTACCTCGAAGATGATCTCTATATCTCTCGCCACCACTGTGTGATCGAGATTAATCCGCCCGATGTATGCGTGCGTGACCTGGGTAGTCTGCATGGCACATATATCAATGGCAAAAAATATGGCGGACGCGAGAAAGGCCAATCGCCAGAAGAAGGGGCTAAAAGCCAGTACCCCACCGTAGATATCCGCGATAGTGATACGGTAAAAGTGGGTCATACCGTCTTGCAAGTCAAGGTAGAAATCTCATCGCAAGACAAAGCGGATGCGGCAGTACCCGTGCAATGCCAGAAGTGCGGCAAAAACGTGACCGCCGAAGTTGGCTCGGTGCGGCGTGGCAACTACATCTGCGAAAGCTGCCGTCAGCAAGCTGACCCCGGTGCCCTCCTGCTCGGGCTGATCCAAAAAGCACTTGATGACCAAGAGGGGCAAGTCAAAGCCAATCTGCCATCGCCAGACCCAGGTACTCCCGGCGATAGTAAATTCCAGATCCCCGACTACGAGATCGAGAACGAGCTAGGCAAAGGCGGCATGGGCATTGTCTATCGCGTGCGCCACAAACGCAATCGCAGCAAAGCCGCGCTGAAAATTATGCTTGCTAAAATTGCTGTTGACGAGAAAGCGCGGAATACCTTCTTGCGCGAAATCGAGGTGACCAAATCGCTCAGCCATCCTAACGTCGTCAAGCTGATCGACACAGGTGCAATCGGCAGCGTCTTCTACTTCCTGCTCGAGTATTGTGATGGTGGTTCCATCTACGACCTGATGCGCAAACGCGGCAACAGACTCCCCTTAGCAGAAGCAGGGCCGTTAATGCTCCAAGCCATCGATGGTCTCGCCTATATACATGAAATGCATGTGGTGCATCGCGACCTCAAACCACAAAACATCCTCCTCACCAGTGCAGGCAACGGCTGGGCAGCAAAAGTCGCCGATATGGGCCTGGCAAAAAATTTTGATAACGCCGGTCTGAGCGGGATGACGGCAACAGGTAGCGTGATTGGAACTTTTGCCTTTATGCCACGCGAGCAGGTAATGGACTATCGTGGCTTCAAACCCATCAGCGATGTCTGGGCCATGGGGGCGACCTGCTATAATATCCTTACCGGACAGATTCCGCGCGAGCCACGACACGGCCAGCATGATCCGCTGACCGTCATTCTCGATAACGACGTGATCCCCATTCGCAAGCGCGACTCACAGATTCCTCTGCCCATTGCCGAGGTGATTGATCGAGCCATCGCTGACGATATGCGGAAACGCTTTCAGACGGCACGCGAATTTCATGATGCGTTAGCAAAGGCACTGGCACGTGTTAAATGAGAGGAGTGTGATCTTATGCTCCCCGACAGACAAGCGATTTCCTGGACTATCCAGGCTGCAGTACTAAGCGATGTTGGGCTAGTGCGTCAGCAGAATGAGGACAGGAATCTGGTAGACACGCAACATCAACTGTTTATTGTCTCGGATGGCATCGGTGGGCGCAATGCAGGGGCGGTCGCGGCTGAAATCGTCGTGACTGTCTTGCCCGCCATCCTGCAACAACGCCTGGGCGGACTAAAAGCTCCTGATCTTGTCCCACAACGCGTCGAGATCATTCTCAACGAAGCTATTCGCGAACTCAGCCGACGGCTCTTCAGTGAGAGTCAGGGCCGCGTGGGACTTCAGGGCATGGGAGCAACCGTCGCGCTGGTCTGGTGCTATGGCAACACTGCCTACCTGGCACACATGGGCGATAGTCGCATCTACCTGTTCCGCCAGAAACATCTTTCACAGATCACACAAGATCATACGGTACTAGAGCTGCTACGCCGCAACCAGGAAATCTCTCCTGAAGAAGCTCGCCATCATCCAGCGCGGGGCAGGCTTGCACGCTATGTCGGCATGGATGGAGATGTCCATCCGCATGTCCAGCATCTTCTGCTCTATCCCGATGACCGTCTATTGATCTGTTCCGATGGCTTAAGCGGGATGATGCCCGCTTCCCACATTGAGCATCTTCTGCGCGAATATCCCGAACCTACTGCTGCTTGTGCCGCCCTAGTGCAGGCCGCAAAAGATGGGGGCGGAACTGATAATATCACAACGCTGGTCATCAAATGTATCGGCCACGAATCCAAACGAGAGTCGCTGCGCGATCAGATCCTACGACCAACGAAAAAGGAACGGGGTCCTGATGCGGGACGTGCAATACCACAACCCGAACAGGGACCACACACAGGTCAATCCAAACATGAACACAAAGACAAACGTATGCAAGCCGAAGATGAACAGGATGAAGACCAGACAGAAATCGAGCAACGCCCTTTATAAAGCAGGCATCCTTTGGCTGTGATACAATAAGCCACAATGAATCTGTGGGCTGACTTTGATGACAATCTACGTGCGGCGGCAGAATCACAAGAGCATGTGGTTCCTGCACGCCGCTTGACAGAGCAGGCAATGCTCTCCACCTTGCGCGCATGGTTGCTTGCCGACTATGCCGCACCGTATTGCCGTTCGCTTGGCACAACACGCATCTTTCGCCGTTGCTACTGGGTGGATGGCCTCGGCTTGAACGCGCGAACACGCTCATCTCCAACCAAGACACAAACGCAGCCAATGTCCGAGCATGAACAAAACGGACAGAGTGCAGAGAATGGGTCGGCAAAAGGGCGCAAGAAAAATAACATACAGGAAACACCCGCTGCCCTTCAGCCAATTCTGGCCCTCTCACAAGCATTGGCCCAGGCAGTCAACCCCATCACAGTCTATGCCCTATTACTTGCCGCTGGCAGTAGTCGCCGCAAAACGCCTCACAAGCCATCTACAGATAGCGAGCTGAGCCGGAGTACCCCGCTCTTCGATGGCAGCCGTATTTTGCCGTATAGTTGGCTCGAGATTGCCACGCAAGCTCTGGCGGAACTTAGTCAGTCACCTACCATCTTTTTACTCAATCCGCTTGGTCCAACACTGTACGGCAATGATGACCTTGCCCCGCTTTATCAGCGCACTGTGCCAACGGAACTCCTGCTACTCATTCCTCATCGCCAGATCGAAACACATCTGCGCTCCGCTCAACGCCTGCCCGAGCAGGGGGCAACGCTGACCACCTTGCTGCGCAGTGATCGCTGGAAAACGCTCGCACTTAAACCAGAATCGTTAGCCGAGAGCATCAGCAGCTTTAACACACTTTTACTCGGCTCGATGCAACGTCATTTTTCGCTGCCCGTGCAGTTGCTCGCGCTACCCATGCTGCTACGCCCAGGCTTTATTTACCAGATGCCCTACACGTTGCTCTTTGCCACACGTCGCCAAGATAGCCTATTCTGCATGAATGATGCCGTGTGCCTCTACCAGCGACGCCTCTATGAGCAAAGCTATCGTGGCCTACTCACTGAAGAATGGTTCGCAGCACAGCAACGTGAACGCTTTCATGC
>DAICZM010000496.1 GCA_027311145.1 Ktedonobacterales bacterium | reverse complement strand
GGATTTGGACCGCCACCGGTTCACTCAATACGGCGCGTTATACCCACACCGCCACACTGCTGCCCAACGGCCGTGTGCTGGTCAGCGGCGGAGTCGGCGCTACAGGCTATCTTGCCAGTGCAGAGCTATACGATCCGTCCACGGGCCTATGGACGGCCACCGTCTCAATGGCGGCGGCGCGTGAAAACCACACCGCCACGCTGCTGCCCAACGGCCTGGTGCTGGTCAGCGGCGGATACAACTTAACGACAGGCGCTCTCGCGAGTGCCGAGCTGTATGACTCTACCACCGGGATTTGGACCGCCACCGGTTCACTCAATACTGCGCGTGATCTACACACCGCCACGCTGCTGCCCAATGGCAAGGTACTGGTGGCGGGGGGATCTGGCGCGGGCAGGCGCTCTTGCCAGTGCCGAGCTGTATGATCCGGCCACCGGGATCTGGACCGCCACCGGCACACTCAATACGGCACGTTGGGGCCACACCGCCACGCTGCTGCCCAATGGCAAGGTGCTGCTCAGCGGCGGATATGGCACAGCAGGCGTTCTTGCCAGTGCCGAGCTGTATTGGTAAGCCTGCGGTGTAGAGGGTTAGGCAGGACGAAATCAGATTTACTTTTATAACGAAAATAATTGAGCTTATTGTTTGATCTGCGCTGAGCCTGTTATTGACCTGGCCAATTTTATCCGTGAATCAGCGGCATATTTCACATGCGGATATTGGGGCAGTCGATTTAGTCGAACTCTACTTCCCGGCACGCGGGAGTTCTTCAGCGCAATGTCGTGACATCTAATACGAGAGTAGAAATTTGTGTTGACCGCAGCAATGGCCGCACGGTGATCTGACATCCGAACCAACGGTTCGGCAGTACCGGCAAGATACTACCTGATCTGTGTTCAGTGACTTCTTGGGGTGAGCGGAACAATGTAGTTAAGCGCGCGCGCCAAGGCTACTTTATTGTTTACACCGAGCTTGGCATATACCACCTGAATATGGTTACGCACAGTGAAGGGAGAGCATCCAATTGTTTCTGCGATTTTCTTGTAACTGTGCCCTTGGGCTAACAGCCGTGCAACGCCATATTCGCGCGACGAGAGATCATCGAGCCTGGACTTTTCACGCACCACCATAAAAACCATACCGGAAACTCTATCCGCAAACACAATGATGGCCGTCCCCGCGTAACGCGCTCGGTCTGACCCCGCTAGGCTGTTGACTAATAATTCCGGCAGTTTCGGCCCCGTCCATCCGGGCCACTCCAGTTTCAGCAGGCGCCGAAAATTGGCGCTGGCATCATGCACGATATGTTCCCGATCGACGATGGCCATTTCACGTTGCCGTGCAGGCCCCGCAAATGCCAGTCTTTCCAGATGCCGGTGTTGCGCAGCGATGTAGGCTTCAGTGAGGTGTGGCATCAACCTTTCTTTAAGTAACCGCTGTTCCTCGGTAAAGGGGTTGTCGATGTCTGCACGGTAAAGTGAGATGATATTGAATAAGCCGGAGGTGGGATCAATAATGCCTGTAGAGAGGATGTGCAACATACCCCAACACTCGACATGAGCGCGTGCGGAATTGTATTTGGGTCCAGCTGCGATGAAATCGTTGATACTCACCTGCGCCGTGCGCCCCGGTTGGGCTGCAACCTTCTCGGCGACAAGATCAAGTCCTCGAACCGATTCATAGGCCCGCATCATTTCCGGCGACTGCTGATATAGGTGGACGCTGTTGATAAACGCCCCCTTATCGTTAACGCCACCCATTCCCCAAAACCCTGAATCGAAGCCCAAGGCGGGCTTGATTAAGTCTAACGTCCATTCATGAAACTCGCTGAATGACACTGCGCCGATGCCGCGATATAAATCGAGCAAGATCTTGCTGAACTGATCGGTCATTTACGCCTCCTCCCCTCAGTATGAGGGGAATAGTACATTTGCACTATAGGAGGCTCCTTCAAGGAGTGTGAAAATGAATAATAAGCTCGAATAAACTCAACCATCCATTGGAACCGGGAACATTAAAAAGGGAGATTACAAATGAACAACAAGAAACGCATTGCGCTGACCTTGCTGGCCGGTTTAGGAATAAGCGGCGCAGCCGAAGCCGGGAACCTTCCCTATTACGTCGCAACCCAGGCTACTGCAAGTAGTGGAAACTTCGCTCAATACCAATACAATTTTTATACGATTGGGGGTGGGCAATATACATCCCGGACGAACTCTGGCTCGCAACATATTCTGTCCGGATGCAAAAGTGGCTGCGGCCAAAGCGGCAGTGACGTTAATTCGACACGCAATCCGCTGCTTACATCGAGTTACGATCAGGCTTCCGCCTCGCAACCTTACATCTACGTCGGGACCAATAAGGTCAAAGTCGGTTTCCAGAGTACGGCTTCTGCCAACGCAAACCTTGCAGCAGGCACTATTGGGGTCTCGGCGACGGGGCAAGGGGAACTCTACGGCAACCAAGGCGGCAATGGTTCTGCGACTTCATATCTGCAGGATCAATTGAAGTTCAATGTGACCGGTGCCAACGCAAACACCACCACAGATATCGGTGTTAAATTCATCCTTGATGGAACTTTGTCTGCTACCGCCCCTGCAGGGATGTCAGACGTGCGCGCAATTGACAGCTTTGGCAACGCGGTCATTGATACCAGCGTCTCCGATGGGAACCTTAACTTGGCCTCATCCCTCCACAACTTCACACCATTCATCTCAAACTTTTCACAAAGCGGTTGGGCTTCATACACACTTTCTGATAGCAATCCAGGGCAGATCACATTCAGCGGTATCTACGCAATTCAGGGTGCCAACCAGAGTTTAGGGCTTTCCATGTTCATCAATACCAATGCACAAATGTATGCATCGTCCAACTATAGCAACACCAACGGAATCCAATTAACCCTGCCCACTGGTGTTAGCTACACATCCGATTCAGGCGTTTTCCTTGCGAACATTTCACCGGTTCCCGAACCTGAAAGCTACGCCATGATGCTTGCTGGTTTAGGTCTGATTGGTCTCATGGTGCATCGCCGTAAGAAGAGTGATTCTTCGAACATGATGTTTATGGCAGCATAATCAGTACGCCACATGAAGCAGTAGTATGGGACTGTTCCCCTCACTGGTTTGTAGTTTTGGTATCTCTGCTTTTCGTTCCAGTATTGCTGGCCGTTGAGCTAATCGCGAAGATGTCAGCTTGAAGAGAATTTTATTGAATGGCGTTACTTTGTTCGATGCCGCAAAAACAATTCTGATATTGGCACATCGAAGGCAATTGCAATCTTTTCGATGTTGTCTATTGAAATGTTGCGCGCACCTCCCTCGCAATGGGTGATGAAAGTTCGGTGCAGACCAGTTTCAAATGCCAGAAATTCTTGTGACCAGCCGCGCTCGGCGCGTAATGCGCGCATGTTTGTTGCAAGCACTTCACGCGCAAAGCCGACAGGATTTGAATGAGAAACCATGCGCGAGTTTCTCTCTATTGACGCGTTTAAGTCAGCCGCGTATAAGTCAC
>DAICZM010000495.1 GCA_027311145.1 Ktedonobacterales bacterium | reverse complement strand
GTGTTATAATATGCCTGAAATCATCGAGTAACGCATTCCTTGCTTCCACTTCTATCTAGAAAGACCACTGCCGTGAATAAAAAACTTATGAGTACGCTTTTGCTCTTTGCCGTTTTTATTGGTTTCCTCTGGGCGGGACTTGCCATGCTGATCTCGCCTAATAAGGATGGCGAAACTATCGTCTATGCCTTGCTCATTTTAGGATGTTCAGGCTATGCCCTTGTCTCGCTCCTCATGCTACCAGGCAAAAAGCAACCATAATCACACACAATCCATGAAAATGTCTTAATGCGTTAGATCAGGATACGACAATGCTTGAAGAACTGCCCACAACGTCCTTCATTCTACGCTGTGCAACACAGGACGACATTACCACTATCGATTACCTGGATAGCTTTAGTGCTTCTCCTACACGCGACATTCACCGTGCAATAGAACAGTATTTTGGTTCCATCGACCCTTCCACCCATCAGCATACCATCATTTATCTGGCAGAATTCGAGGGAACAGCCGTTGCGAAAGCCGAATTCATGCTTCCCAGCAGCGATTTGAGCGAGCCAATTGGCTATGTAAAACGTGTCATCGTCCATCCCAATTGGCGCGGGCGTGGGCTTGCCCGACTTCTAATGCAACATATTATCACGCAAGCCCACAATACATACCACCTCGCGGCTGTTGATCTGTATGTGTGGGAAGAAAATCAAGCTGCCATTAGACTCTATGAACAGATGGGCTTCCAACTACGCCATCGCGAACGCTACTATCGTTTACCACTATCACCAGAGTAATGCATGGCTAACCCACGCGCTGCCTGCTACCACACAACGTTGTGACATAAGCCCTACCCCCTTCGTTATAAGACGTGGACTGTGGAAACCACAGCTTGAAATACTTTTTCGAGCGCGAAGGTGACACGGTACTTCAATGGAGGTGAAAGCGCGCAACCCGGAAACCGGGCATCGTGAACTTCTTTAGTTCGCCTCTGTGCCCTCCAGGTTCAAGCCCTTACACTGGTAAGCGTGCAACAATATGCAGCAGCGATCTGTCCTAACACAGACCACTCATACAGAAAACAAGAACGTACCGTTCTATCCTCACTGGATGCGGCACTTCTTTACAGATGATGTGTCACCTGATAATCGGCCTATCATAGACCTGCAACGACGCGCTACCTGGATCGGCCTTGCTCTCATTCTCCAAACACTCAGTGAGATCGAACATAACCCTTTTATCGCTTCTCACATATTCTTTGGCTCGATACTCTCAACCACGCTGATGCTACTCAGCTTTTTCGCCATCTGGATGGCTTTTCGACCAACTGACCTGCCTCAGCAAGCACATATGATCCAAAATCAACCACGTCTCTGGCAACGTATCGTTGTCATTCTCGCCTTGCTTGCCGCTATTGGCGGTTTCGTCGAGCTAGGCTATGGCACATTTCTGTCCATCACACCTCCTCTCTTTTCCAATGATGGCACATCACTCGATACAAACGCTGCAATGTTACTGCTTCAGGGACGAAACCCCTATACCAACTCAAGTATACTAGACCTGGCTCGCAAATTCCCCATTCAACCAAACTGGACAACACCCCTGCGGCTCGGACAGCTAGCAGGCAGCCTGCAATATCCCTCGACAATTGAACTCCAAAGCGTACTTGACACCGATTTTAAATCCGGCCACGCCATCGAGTTTGAATCAAAAGTCAGCTACCCCGTCTTATCATTTTTAACGCTCGTGCCTTTTGCTCTTTTCAAAGACTATAACGTGTTGCCCTTCTACATTATCAGCTACCTCATCATTATGTGGTTAGGTTGGAAAATAGCACGCCCGGAACTACGCCCCTGGATATTACTACTCGGCATGGCCAACATCCCCATGTGGTCTTCGGCAACAGGTGGCAATCTAGATATTTTTTGTACATTGCTCATTATTGTCTCCTGGTGGAAACGCGATCAGCGTTGGTTGTCCGCTCTTTTCTTCGGACTAGCACTGGCAACCAAACAAACATCCTGGTTTCTCGCCCCCTTCTACGCCATTATGACCTTACGCCTCTATGGCTTCAAGGAGACATGGTATCGTTTCACGTTCGCCAGTGGCATCTTCCTCCTTTTCAATCTGCCTTTTATTCTCTGGAACCCGCATGCATGGCTAGTCGGGATCATGGCTCCTATAGCCGACCCTATGTTTCCGCTCGGTGTGGGCCTTATCAACTTAAACGTGATTCACTACCTACCCTTCTTCCCCACTTGGGTCTATACAGCACTGGAAGGAACTGCCATGCTACTCTGTCTGGCATGGTATTGGCGCATTTGCCGCACCCGCCCCGAAGCAGCGTTACAACTGGCCGTTATTCCACTCTTTTTTGCCTGGCGTAGTCTGCCATCCTACTTCTATTGCTCCGCTTACCCTCTACTGCTGCTGATGACTACAAAAGCACACACTACACAACAAACGCCGCCCGCGGAACAAGCAGTCCATTCAGTAGAAATCGATGTTCCGCTTTCGCTCAATAGCTATGCCCCCTAACACACAAGCGCACTAGCACAAACACGCTTGTATCCAACTTTTCAGCGTATAGGGCGTATATCTGGTGAATGACAATACGTGGCAGCCCAACAAGGAAACCACAGGGAAGAGGCACTCATATGGAGGATTTGCGCAACACAGGCGCGGAGACCAGTACAACACACACCGTTCACGGACGCATTACCACAAAACTCTCAAATGAGAGTGTTGATACGGATACACAACCAACAACAGTTTCGACCACACCGGATATGCCGACGCTATCGTTGACTGTTATTGATGGCTCACAAATTCAGATCGGTCGCGGAGCTGCTCGCATTGACCCAAGCGATATGGCACGCCTGGGTTGCCAGGCCGGCGATATCGTGATGATCGCTGGCTCACGCTCAACTGCGGCTAAAATCGTGCCAAGTGCGCTGATTGATCGAGGCCGTCAGATCATCCAGATGGACAGCCAGGTACGTCAAAATAGTGCTACTGGCTTAGGAGAGCGCGTCACGATTCACAAAGCGAAGGTACGTCCTGCCGAAAAGATCGCTCTCTTGCCACTGAGCGGCGGTGCGCCCATTCAAGAAAGCGACCTGCAATATATCACCCGCTACCTGATTGGCTTGCCAGTAACCGTTGGCGACCTACTGCGCGTTGGCACACCCGGTGCTGCCCCACGTGAATTTCTGATTATCAGCACCACACCAACAACACCTAGCTATACTATTCATCGCCAAAAAACAGGCGAGCTTCCTACCATGGAGCCACCGCTACCGACACAACCCACAACCGATATTGAAGCCGTCATTGTGCAAACGGGAACGGTCGTGCGGGCACAGGCACGTGGAGCAACACATAGCACACCTGGACATGTTGGCTATGAGGATATTGGTGGCTTAGGCAAAGAACTACAACGCATTCGCGAGATGATCGAATTACCTCTCAAATACCCAGCCGTCTTTGACCGCCTGGGCGTAGAACCTCCAAAAGGAGTGCTAC
>DAICZM010000494.1 GCA_027311145.1 Ktedonobacterales bacterium | reverse complement strand
AGACCGCAGTGCGCTCCGCCTTTCAGAACATCCTCGCGCTCTTCTCACAAAGCGTCGGCTGGACGCTGATCCCCGAACAGACGTTGCCCAGCGGCAAACGGCCCGATGGCACGCTGCGCGATAGCTTCAATCTGCCGCGTGGCTACTGGGAAGCCAAAGATACCAAAGATGACCTCGCCACCGAGATACGCAAGAAGATCAGCGCGGGCTATCCCATCACCAACACCATCTTTGAGGATACGCGCCGCGCCGTCCTCTATCAGAATAATCGCCCCGTCGATGAGGCCGACCTTGCCAATGAGAAAGAACTGCTCCGCATCCTCGATGGCTTCATCCACTATACGCCACCCGATATCGAGAACTTTGAGCGCGCCGTCGAGGAGTTCAAAGAGAGCATTCCCGATCTGGCTCAGGGCTTGTTGGAACGCATCAAAGAGGAACATGCTGCTAATAAAGAGTTCGTCGCCGCCTTCTCCACCTTCCTCGAACTGTGCCGCACCTCGCTCGACCCCCATATGAGCAGCGCGACTGTCAATGAGATGCTCGTCCAACACCTGTTGACCGAGAGGCTCTTCCGCACCGTCTTCGACAATCCCGATTTCGTCACGCGCAACGTCATCGCCTCGGAGATTGAACAGGTCATTCAAGCCCTGACCAGGCGCGCCTTCAATCGCCGCGAGTTTCTCAAAACGCTCGACCGCTTCTATCTCGCCATCGAGAACGCGGCGCGCAACCTGGACGATTGGAGCGAGAAACAGCGTTTCCTCAACACCGTCTACGAACGCTTCTTTCAGGGCTTCTCGACCAAACAAGCCGACACGCACGGCATCGTCTACACACCACAGGAGATTGTGGATTTCATGTGCAGCAGCGTGGATGTCATACTCAAGCAGGAGTTTGGCTCCTCGCTCTCGACCCCTGGCGTGCAGATTCTCGACCCCGCGACCGGCACAGGCAATTTTATTGTCAACTTGATACGCCGTATCAATGGTGGCACACTGGAGCAAAAATACCTGCATGACCTCTTCTGCAACGAGATTATGTTGCTGCCCTACTACATCGCCGCCCTCAACATCGAACACGCCTACTACGAGCGCACACGCCAGTACAAACCTTTCGAGGGCATTGCCTTCGCCGACACGCTTGACCTCGCCGAGGGCCGTCAGCTACCACTTTTCGTCGAGCGCAACACGGAGCGCATCGTGCGTGAGAAGATGGCCCCTATCATGGTCGTGATCGGCAATCCTCCTTATAATGTGGGCCAGAAGAGCGAGAACGATAATAACAAGAACCGCAAATATGACATTATCGACGAGCGTATACGGGAAACATATGTCAAAGACTCAAAAGCAACGAATACCAGAGTGGTTAGTGATGCCTACGTGAAATTCTTCCGTTGGGCTACTGATCGCCTGGGAGAACGCGACGGCATTGTTTGTCTCGTAACTAATAACGGATTTCTCGATGGTGTTGCCTTCGACGGTTTTCGAAAGCGATTAGCTGAAGAGTTTACCTCTATCTATGTGGTTGATTTGGGCGGAAATGCACGTAAACAGGGCGGAGGGAATGTATTCGGTATTATGGTGGGTGTAAGTATCATCATTCTCGTGCGCGCGCGTAAAGGGGAAAAAGCACATCAAACAAAGATTTTTTACCACAAAGTGCAAGATGATCTAAAAAGAATTGAGAAACTCAAGGTACTTTCCACACTAGGTAATATTTCTCATATCGAGTGGCAAGAATTACAACCAGACCAGCGATATACATGGCTTACAGCGAGTATTCACATCGAATTTGATACATTTGTTGCTATTGGATCAAAAGAAGCAAAAGCAGCAAATAGTATAAGCTCTGTTAGGGCAGAAATAGAAACAATTTTTAAAGTCTACTCACTTGGCATTCAAACAAACCGTGATAGTTGGATGTACAACTTTGATAGTCAGGAGCTAGCAAAGAAAGCTAGTAGTATGATTGCTACTTACAATACTGAGATAGATCGTTGGGTCGGTGCTGGATCACCAAAGGATATCGACAATTTTGTGATTAATGATGAGGCCAAGATTAAATGGAGTAGTCGCCTGAAAGAGTGTTTTGCACGCAAACAAAAAGCTAACTTTCAAACTTCCTCTATTCGCAATGCCCTGTATCGCCCTTTTACACACCAATATCTCTATTTTGATAGTATTATGACTCATCGGCAGGGTATGTTTCCGCAAATATTTCCAACACCATTTACAGAAACGGAAAACACAGTAATTTGTGTCGCTGGTTTAGGAGATCGCAAAGGTTTTGGTTGCCTTGCGACGAATATTATCCCTAACTTAGATTTAGCATTTGAAAAAACGCAATGTTTCCCCTACTACACCTATGCGGAAGATGGCAGCAAGCGGCGTGAGAACATCACGGATTGGGCCTTGCAGCAGTTTCAGGCGCGTTACGGGGTCGAGGTCACGAAGCGCGCCATCTTCCACTTTGTCTATGCCATGCTGCACCATCCCGCCTATCGTGAACGCTATGCCGAGAACCTCAAGCATGACCTGCCGCGTCTGCCCTTGCTCAGCAGCGCGTCGGCCTTCGCGACCTGCGTGCGTATCGGCAAGGCTCTGATGGAACTCCATCTGGGCTACGAGGACGCGGCGCAATATCCGCTGACGTGGGTCGAGCAGCCCGACCAGCCGATTACGTGGCGCGTCGAGAAGATGAAGCTTTCGTCTAGCAAAGATGCCTTGCAGGTCAACGCGTGGTTGCGCCTGGAAGGCATTCCGCAAACGTGCTACAGCTATCGCCTGGGCAACCGCTCGGCCCTGGAGTGGGTGATCGACCAGTACCAAGTCAGCGAGGATAAGCGCAGCGGGATTGTCAGCGATCCCAACCGCGCCGACGACGAGCAATATATCGTGCGCCTCGTGGCCCGCGTCATCACCGTCAGCTTGGAGACGGTCAAGCTGGTGGAAGAACTGGCCGCGCAGGTCTCGGCTGACGAGTGGCTGCAAGCTTCCTAGCCCGACCACCGTGAATGTCTATGCCATATGTTGCAGGAAGCGAGCTACTGTGCGAATGCCCTTAACGTATTGAGCCAGCGAGAATTTTTCATTGGGCGCGTGTAAGTTGTCGTCTGGCAGGCCAAAACCCATCAGGACAACGGGAACGTTTAGGATGTCGCTGAAGAGGGCCGCGATAGGGATGGAACCGCCCTCGCGCATGAACACAGGCTCCTTGCCATAGGTTTCCTTGAGGGCAGCGGTGGCCGCTGCGACGGCATGACTATCGGGGGCGACCAGCACACCCTCGCCCGTGTGCAGCTTGCGCACTGAGACGGTGACACCCGCTGGCGTATAGCTCTGGATGGCGTGTGCAAAGAGCGCGAAAACCTCGTCGGCATGCAGATCGGCGGGCAGGCGCATGCTGATCTTGGCTTTTGCGACGGCGGGAATGACCGTTTTTGCGCCATCGGTAGGAGTTGATTTTAATGCGACACTCGATGACGTCATCTTGCCCATTGCCGTATACGCAGCGCCGGCCGACTGAATATGCCGGGGCAAAAGATATACAT
>DAICZM010000493.1 GCA_027311145.1 Ktedonobacterales bacterium | reverse complement strand
TCACAAGCGCGCCGCATATCTATCTGGATACAGAAATTGATATGAGCGAGGCAGAACGCTGCCGCGAGCGTATTGGACGCGCGTTAAAAGAACAGGGCGAACCCGCTCCCTCGCTGACAGCGATCATTATACGCGCCACCGCAGCAGCCCTGATGCAGCACCCTGAAGTCAATGCCGTACTTGACGCTGGTGCACTGCAAGGCAAGGATGCTATTCGACGCTGGCACGCAGCGCATATTGGGGTTGCTGTCGAGACGGGACAGGCATTGCTCACGCCGGTTGTCCGTAACGCGCATCAGAAAAGCATTCCCGAAATTGCGCGCTCATTGCGCGAACTCGTGCAAGCCGCGCGTCAGGGAACGCTCAAACCAGAAGATATGGCTGGAGCAACCTTTACCATCTCTAACCTCGGTATGTTTGGGATTGATACCTTCCATGCCATCATTGCCCCCGGTCAAAGTGCTATTCTCGCCACAGGCAAAGTGAGCAAGCGTGGCGTCGTCATCGAAGATGCACAGGGTGAACGGCTAGAGATTCGTCCCATCATGAAGATCTCTCTTTCAGCCGATCACCGCACGCTCGATGGTGCAGGCGGAAGCCGCTTCCTCCAGCGACTCAAGGCACTCTTGGAAGAGCCATATCTATTACTGTAGCACCAATCATGTTTTATAAGGAGTGGACATATGCAACAAGCAACGACGGTTGTTCGACACGAGGCTGGTCTCCATGCCCGTCCAGCCACGCAATTTGTCAATCTCGCCAAGCAATTCAAAAGCACAATTACCATTGCCAGTAAAGGCAAAGCAGTCAGCGCGAAGAGCTTGGTGCTGATCTTGACGATGGCAATCCACAAGGATGCGGAGATTGAAATCAAAGCAAACGGAGAAGATGAGCAGGAAGCAGTTACCGCGCTGGTCAATCTGATACAAAATAACTTCGCCGAGTAAGACGCCGAGGGACCGATTCAATGCAGCACATTTTGGATGAATCGGTCCCCACAGGTTATTGAGGCATTTCGTGCATAGAGATGTGCGGTTCACGTGCATAGAGCGCGACCATACTTTCAGCATGTTGGCGAATAAGCGCACGCAGAGATGGCGGTTCCAATATCTCTATTTGCGCCCCCATACCGAGGACATACACGCATGCATCTCGTTCGATCTCAAACATGAGAGAGCATAGTATCCACCCATCAGCCTCTTCAGCCTCAACACAGACGAATTTCTTGGATTCTTGAAGCCATGGAAGAGCTTCGGAACAGACACGCGCTCGTACAGGATAGCGCGGCAGATTGCCTTTGAAGTCCATCATCGATTGCTGCCAATAGGCAATCAAGTCAAACTCTGGTGGACGCTCACATACTTCATCAATAATCTGGGCCGCTACGATACGCGCCACGCGATAGGTACGGGTAGAGCCTTCGGAAGCAGCAACCAGATACCATACGCGCCCTTTGGCCACCAATCCCAATGGGCTAAGCTGGCGTTCAACAACACTGCTATCACTGCGCTGATAGGTCACAAGCAGTTTTCGCTCTTGCCAAAGCGCGTCTTGCAAGATCGGCAGCATCACTGCATGTTCCTCGCTCTCAAACCAGCCAGCCGCGTCGATGTGAATGCGCTGACGGATGTACTCAGCGTCGCGGCGCGAGAGCGCGGGCAACGCAGCAAAGAGTTTGATCAATGCAGCCTCTGAGGCTTGACGCAAACCCAGATCGTTCAATAATTGCGTTGGTTGTGTCAGAAAAAGGGCCTGTATCTCTGCCTGATTCAGACCCGTCAGGTTCGTCCTATAGCTTTCAAGTAGCTTCAGACCGCCATGTATCCCACGCTCTGCGGTAATAGGGATACCAGCCATGCTCAATGCCTCAACATCGCGATAAATCGTCCGTTCCGAGACTTCCAGGCGTTTTGCCAGATCACGCGCCGTCATATGGCGATGCACCTGCAACAATAACATGATAGAGAGAAGTCGATCAGCACGCATAAATGCTTCTTACCCGTCCTTTGCCAACAGTTTCGCCTGTGCAGTATTGTAGCAGAAATATGACAGAGGATGTCAACAAACCATGGGTATAGTTCTCTCGTCTACCAACACAAACACCATGTGTCAAGGAGATCAGAAAGAAGAAGAATTATGCAATTTGGGGTTACATTGCCATGTCTCGACCCACGCATGCTTGCCAGCCTTGCAAAAGAGACGGAAGATGCAGGTTGGGATGGCGTCTTTGTCTGGGATATGATCTGGGGCATTGATGTCTGGGTATCACTGGCAGCAGTAGCGATGAGTACGCAACGCATCCGCTTTGGCACAATGCTGACACCCCTCTCGCGGAGACGCCCCTGGAAAGTCGCGAGCGAAGTGGTCACGCTCGATCATCTCTCCAATGGGCGCGTTATTCTACCTGTCGGCTTAGGAGCAGTTGGCGATGGACACGAGAACAACTGGTTCGAGCAGGTTGGCGAAGAGACAGATCGCAAAACGCGTGCGGCACTGCTGGACGAGAGCTTGGATATTATCACAGGTCTCTGGAGCGGGCAAGCTTTCAGTTACGATGGCCAACACTATCATATCCAACATGTCACCTTTACGCCGACGCCTGTTCAGACGCCTCGTGTGCCCATTTGGGTTGTGGGAGCATGGCCGCGCATGAAATCTATGCGTCGCGTGTTACGCTGTGACGGCATCCTGCCCATGAAAATGCACGCCGACAAGACGTTTGCTGATCTCACTCCTGCCGACATCCAAGCAATCAAGCAATTTGTGCATGAGCAACGCACACAAGATACGCCATTCGAGATCATTATGGAAGACGAAACGCCTGGTGATGAACCACAGAAAGCTGCTGACATTGTACAGAGTTGGGCCGCCGCAGGGGCAAGTTGGTGGTTAGAGGCCGTCTGGAAAACACCTGAAGCGCAAGGCGGTATAGAAGGTATGCGCAAGCGTGTCAAACAGGGGCCACCACGTAGCTCCCACTAAGACGGAGAGAATAGCCTTAATATGTATAGAAAGCAAAACAGGCCAGACAACCGCTATGGATTGTTTGGCCTGTTTTGCCTGAGCAATCAGTCGATTGACAGGTTTTGTGAGAACCAGTTCAAAATCTCCTCAATATTCTCGGCAGTATCAGACTCCAGGACACGCTGCACAATGCTTTTGGCTTGAGCCATTGTCGTATGGCGAATCACCTGTTTTACTTCATTCAGCGATGATACCTCCATGCTCAATTCGTTAATACCCAAACCGAGCAGAAACACGCTGGCATGGGGATCGCCTGCCATTTCGCCACACATGCCAACCCAACGCCCATGCTGACGCGCAGTCGTAATAATGTGCGCGATTGAGCGCATTACAGCGGGGTGAAATGGCTTGTGCAGGTCTGCCAGTGTGGCATTCATACGATCACTGGCCAGCGTATATTGCGCCAGATCATTTGTGCCAATACTGAAAAAATCGGCCTCCTTCGCTAATACATCGGTTAGCAATGCCGCCGCAGGCGTTTCGACCATAATACCGACACGCACCTGGGCTAAAACTGGATGCTGCAAGAC
>DAICZM010000492.1 GCA_027311145.1 Ktedonobacterales bacterium | reverse complement strand
GTTCTCCTTCGTTGCCGTGAAAGTATAACGCATATACAGCAAAGAGTATAGATTATGAACATTTTGTCTCATCGACACCGCGTTTGGATTGCATCCAGGCCGCTCAAAAACCAAATGGTCGTATTTTTAAGCAATTTTATGTCGCATATTGATATTTATTGCTATACATATTGACACAAAACGTCTGTCTATTTTACAATACATTTGACCACTACTACGTTTATTTATTGATATCTTTACTTAAGAATAGTTAGAGCTTGGAGGCTGGTATGTCGCCAGAGCAATCACCTAGTAAAATAGGAAAAACCGTAGGAGAAAACCTACGTGCGGCACGCATCGCCCAAAACTATACACAAGGGCAGCTTGCTTCACCAGACTTTTCCGTAAGCTATATCTCCGCCATTGAACGCGGACAAATCCACCCCTCGTTACGTGCGTTAGAGATCCTTGCCACACGCCTTGGTCTCTCATCCACTCAACTCTTGCCAAATCGTACAACGTCGGATAAAAAGGCTGTACATCTCGCTAGCCAGGTGGAGCGCGAAGATGAAGAGATTGATATCCCCCTGCTTGAGATACAACTCCATATCGAGCAGGGCAACGCACAACGCGCCCACACCCTACTCAACAAAATCGTCTCGAAACGTCTAAAACGCCCACATCTGTTGCGTTATCACTATCTGCGTGGCAGAATCTACCAGGAGTTGGGACTCTTCTCAGAGAGTGAGCAGGTTCTCAACGAGGCCAGCACCATGGCAAAAGAGATGGGCGACCGCCAATGCCAATTGCTTATCGTTTATGCTCTCGGCAACGTTTATATGTCCCTGCACAATTATTCACAGGCTTTGCTGTCTTTTCAGTATTGTCAGCATATTTTGGATATGCTTCCTCCGCATAACCCCTACTGGCAGATGCGCTCTTCCGATGGCATAGGCCAGTATTATCTGGTCATACAAGCTCTCTCGCATGCGCAAGAAGCCTTCCAGGCAAGTATTGCAGAGGCCGATCTCGTCAGTACCGTTGACGAACAACAAGGGCATTACAGACAAATAAGTATGTTGGCAAGCGAGCATAAAAACTATGATCTGGCAACACTCTATGCCAATAAATGCCTTTATCTTCACAATATCTCCCAGGCTATACAGCAAAAAAGCATGCTCTATCATCTTCTCGCCCAGTCTATGCTGAAACGCGGCGATGCGACCGAGGGGGAGCAATTAGAAAATTTGCTGGCTGAGGAGAGTATTCAGCACAATGCGCTGGCCCTGGCAAGCCTTTCTGCCCACAAAGCCGTCTGGCATCTGATGCGCCAAGAGCTACATGAAGCCGAAAAATATGCCCAGCGCGCCTATCTTCAGATACAAGCTCTCGGCGATACGCTCATCGCGGCTTTCGTCTTGACAACACTTGGGCGCGTTGAACATACGCTCACACACTATGACGAGAGTGACCACTATTTTACGACGGGGCTTGCAATGCTCAAACGCTTGCACGAAAATGCAACCTTTGCTGATGAAGCAGTCTACTATGCCCAACTCCTGGAAGGGCGCGATAAAACCCATGAGGCGTTACACTATATCCGGCAAGCCTACGAAAGCGGGCAACCAGTAGAGCTTTAAGCAGAGCGTTTTGCCCTGCCACGCTGTTTCCTTCACACGCTATGCAAGTGTTACAGCTCTTATGGTACAATAGACAAAACGATGAAATCTTGTTCTGGATATTACATACTATGATGAGCAAAAATAACTATCGCGTTTCCATACACCTTGCGCTGCTACTCACGGTTATCCTGGTATTCTTCTGCGTTTCCTGTGGGTCTACGCTCACCAACAAGATAACACCAGCGACAGCTACTCCAACGGTGATCCATCAGCCCATCTCGGGACAGCAGCTTCTCGCTGGTCCACTGACCTATATCGCACTTGGGGCTTCTGATGCTGTTGGGGTAGGGAGCGAGCAACCCGCAGCACAAGGCTATGTGCCCTTATTAGAGCAGCGTCTCCCCAAAGGGTCGCATCTGATTAACCTGGGTATTAGCGGAATCCGTCTGCATGCCGCATTAACACAAGAGTTGCCGATTGCACTCTCGACAAACCCGCAACTGGTCACTATTTGGTTGGTTGCCAATGATTTTGTGGGGGGAGTACCATATAACAGCTATATCGCTGATCTCGCTACCTTGCTGCAACAGTTGCGCAGCGGCACCCAAGCCCGCATCGTCATGGCAAATCTGCCCGATTTGACGTTGCTACCAGCCTTTGCCAACCTGAGTGCTGCCCGCAAGGCCAGCATGCTGACCTCCATTAAACAATGGAATGCGGGCATCGCCGCCGTTGCCGCCCGTTATAATGTTGCCATTGTGGACCTGTTCAGCCAAAGAAGCATCTTAACTTCGCATCCACAGGATGTCAGCGGAGATGGCTTCCACCCAAGCGCGCTTGGCTATGCCCTTTTAGCCAATGATTTTTGGCTTGCCATTCAATAGCAAAGAAATAGCAAAGAGCAGGGCGACCACAACGGTCGCCCTGTATGCTATGCCTCCGCCTCTTTTGTTGCGGCGATGCTTGTTTCGCCATCCACCACGAACACGAGTCGTTCACAAATGTTGGTGCAATGATCGGCGACACGCTCCAGTTTGTGGCCAATCCAAAGCAGGTAGGTAGCACGTTGCAGGACGAGCGAGTCGTTTTGCAATGCGGGAACCGCACGCGCTCCCGACATCAATGTCATCAGATCATGGCGCACTAGATGATAGCGCACATCGACGACATCATCCTCTTCCCAGAGGTAGCGTGCCGCTTTGGAGTCGCGCTGTTTGAATGCTGCCATTGTGCCCTGCAAAACACGCATTGCCTCATAGCCGAGATCGAGCATTGAGCGTGTGATCGAGGCTTCCGTGATTTCCATCTCGCCATTCTGATTGGTGGAAGCACTTTCCAGCTTGACATGTGGCATTGTACTACCGCGCAGGGGAACCATACGCAGGATAATTTGAGCGATGCCTGCCGCACCGTCTCCAATGCGCTCCAGTTCGCCTGCAACCGACAAGGTTGCCGTCAGGTAACGCAAATCCTGGCCTGCGAGCGGTTGTTGCAGCGTTAGCAGGCGGATGGTATGCTCCTCAACTGCGGCACGCAAGCTGTCAATGATCGTATCATTTTCGATCACACGCCCCGATTTAGCGAGATCACCTGTCTCCAATGCCTCTAGTGCGAGGGCAAGCGCGTCGTTTACCAACTCACCCAGATGTGTTATCTGCCTGTCTAGTTCGGACAATTCCTTATCTAGTAGTGTTCTTGCCATTTATGTCTGCTCCTTTATCGTCTAGTGCAGGGCTACAGTCAGTGCAGTCAGGCGCACCGTTTCCTTGCAATGGGCCTCCCTGCCCACTTTCTCACCTATACTCTATCATATGTAGCACGGAAAAGATAGTGATACAGCAAAAAAACGTTCTGTATGCTCTAAGGATATGTGAAAATAACAGGGCTATTTAATTTTCCCTGTCTAGAAGTCCTGAAAAGAAAACAAAAGGATCAGTACCTGTTAAAGTGATGATA
>DAICZM010000491.1 GCA_027311145.1 Ktedonobacterales bacterium | reverse complement strand
GTAGAAGCACAGATTGCACCACCTGCTCGTTTCGCTGCACTCATGGGGCAGCTTGGTATCGGCGATCAACATCTGGTTGTGGCCTATGATGCCCATCCTGCATCGCAATTTGCCACACGTTTCTGGTGGGCGTTGCAGTACTATGGACATCTACAGGTCGTCGTCTTGAATGGCGGGCTGTCTAAATGGGAGCGTGAACATCGTCCGTTAACTTCTGTCATCCCGACCTATGCGCCTACACTTTTCACTCCTGTTGCCCACCCTGAGTTGCGCGCTACGGCCCACGACGTCTTGAGTGCGATGCAGCAGCAGGAAACGTTGTTGATTGATGCACGTGATCGCGGGCAGTATAGCGGTGAAGTTGTGCGTGGGCATGGGCGTGCGGGACATATTCCGGGGGCACTGAACATTCCACGCGAAGAGTTAATTGATGCGCAAACGGGCACGTTTCGTAGCGAAGAAGAGCTTGCAGCTATTTTTGCGCAGGCAGGCGTTGCTCCTGAGCAGCATGTTGTGGCATATTGTAACGGGGGCGTTGCGGCAACAACAGTGTTGTTCAGCCTTGCCATGCTCGGTTATCCACGCCTGACAAATTATGATGGTTCTTGGAACGAATGGGGCAAACGTGAAGACTTGCCAACAGAAATCTAGCGGTACTCATGCCAGAATTTGAAGATATGTCAGAACGCGATGAGCTAGATGAGGTGTTTGATCTCGATGCGATCATGCATGCTTTTGGCATCACGGAGTGGAAAAATCTGGGGCAGCTAGCAAGTTCTTCGGCCGCAAATCTGAGCCTGTTGGTCGAGGTGCAAGCCCAACGCTATATCCTCATGGAGCGGCAAGAGGGTTTGGTGGGAGAAAGTGTGCGCCATCGCTATGATTTTCGGCACTATCTTCAACAGCAAGGCATCCCTATTCCGGCTTTGCATCTGACGGTGCAAGGTGAGTCGGCGGTCGCGCTCGGCGAAAACTTCTGTGAGTTACAGCAATGGTCTGAAGGCGAGCTGTTTAGCAGTGCCGACCCTCGTGCGCTGGCATGGATTCATGATGCAGGGACGATGTTAGGACGCATTCATCAGGTTTCCATGCGCTACACGGGTGAGCAGCATCGCTGGCCTTCAGAGGTGCATATGGGAGCAATGGTGCAGGGCTGGCTCAATCTGGCGCGTGCTAGAGCCGAACAGAGTGAGATACAGGCTATCGCAGTTGCTCTTTTGCAGTGGGTTGAGCAGTGGGAAGCGGTGTTACCTGCTGCTATGATGGCGATTGGTTCAGCACGTAATATACCAGAACTGCATATTCATGGTGATTATCATGCCCATAATCTGCGTTTTGATGCTGCTGGTGTCGTCGCGGTATTAGGTTGGGAGGCATCGCGCTGGGAAAAACGTCTCTTTGAAGTTGCCTCCGCCCTTTTCTCTTTCAGCGCGTTACAGTGGCAGGCAGAAAATGGGCAAACGCGCCCACTCACGAAACGAGGCCTGGAACCTGAAAGAGCGCATCAATTTCTATCTGCCTATCGTGAACTCAATCCTCCTCTGCCGGGTGAAGCGGCCCACCTTGTCGATGCTCTCATCTTGGTTGCCCCTATGGTTATTGTAAATGGCCCCTTGGAGGCTCTTTTTTTCGCGGAGCAGGAGTTGGAGACAGAGCAGATTGATGATTTGATGGCCCGACTGGCGTGGGCGACATCATTGCCTGCATGGTTGGGGCGTGTACGTGGTATGCTCGCAGAAATGTGGCAAGAGAACGGTTAAGGAATCTTGCAATGTTCACCTTGCCAACCGTTTGTTGTGCGACTACAATAGAGGTATCCCAATCAGGATGTTGTGCGATTGTATGGAATACGAAGCGTTATCTGCCGCCATCGCCAGCAGAAAGACGATGCCTACGACAGTCATCAGCCAAGCAAAAGGGAGCTAGCTATGAATCAGGAGCAGAACGTTATTGGGCAGATGCGTGCAATTACGTTGTCACGCGAGTACGGCAGCGGCGGTGGAGAGATTGCACGCCGTTTGGCAGCGCGCTTAGGTTGGCAGTTGATAGATCATGAAGTGGTTGTGCGTGTTGCGCAAGAATTGAACATTACGGAAGAAGAGGCGAAGGCGTATGATGAACGGGTGGAGAGTCTCGCCGCACGTATTCTTGCGGGTATGCAGATGGCAACGCCGATTGGCTATGCGGACGCGACACTACCGATGATAACTGATCCTTCGATTTATCGTGAGGCATTAAATCACGTTGTAAAAGCGGCGGTTGAAACAGGGCATGTCGTCATTGTTGGACGCGGATCGCAGGTTGTGTTGGCCGGACGCAAAAATATCCTGCATACGCGTATTGTTGCCCCTCTTGAACGACGCATTCCTTATGTGATGCACCGTGAAGGTCTCGATCACAGTACTGCACGTTCGCGCATTCAGGTAAAAGACCACGATAGGATGCGCTACTTGCAGGAAGAGTATCATCGTCGCCCTGATGAAGCGGCATTATATGATATTGTTGTAAACACGGCAGTTCTTGATCTCGATAGTGTGGTGGATTTGATTACGCTGGCTCTCCAACGGAAAGCCGCCCAGCTTGGTGTTGCGGACGAGGCATTGGGGCCGGGAGCAGGACTGGCACGTTATCCTGGTCGGGTGGGTGATATTCGTCCTCCTCGATAGACAAAAATAGCACACACGCCAGAGAACATGCTCTAGCGTGTGTGTTACTCCTATCCTCGTGTGAAAGATTGGAGTGATCGTTTCCTACAATCAGCCTTGGTATTGTTCGTCGCTGACTTTTTCCATCCAGTCAGCGGTCTTGCCGTCGAGTTGTTCTTGAATGGCGATGTGCGTCATGGCCGTGGTTGCCGTGGCACCGTGCCAGTGTTTCTCACCTGGCGAGAACCAGATCACGTCCCCCGGTCGTATGTCCTCTATCGGACCCCCCCAGCGTTGTACCCGGCCACAGCCAGCCGTCACGACCAGCGTCTGGCCCAGCGGGTGGCTGTGCCATGCTGTTCGTGCACCAGGCTCGAATGTGACACTGGCCCCGCGCACACGTGCCGGATCGGGTGCCTCGAATAAGGGGTCAATGCGTACCGTGCCGGTAAAATATGCAGTCGGTCCTTTCCCGGAAGGCTGTGAACCATTTCTTTTGATGTCCATTTGCTGTATTCCTGCTTTCTACATAGTGTGTAAATGTGTTTACTACACTGTTCGTTGCTGCACTTGGCTCTCTTGAGCAAGTCCCCTCCTTGCTACGTCAAGGGAAGTCTTATGCAGTACACCGCACTCTGTGAGCGTGTGGCTCTCGCCGAGCAAAGAACCGGTTGAGTATATTGTAGAGTAGACGGTAAGCGAGGTTCCTTTCGGACCTTTTCCTGCCGTCCCTCCCCAAACCGTGCTTGCATCTTTCAATGCACACGGCTCTCCAGTTCCGGCATCTTCTTCCTTGGATAAGACTTGGACTTACGCATCTCGCGGCCTCATCGCTCCTTGGTTTTTGATACCTTTCCCTGTTTCCCTTCCCCTTGTCTCAGATATTACTCTGAGCATTTGAGTACTATGGAAACTCC
>DAICZM010000490.1 GCA_027311145.1 Ktedonobacterales bacterium | reverse complement strand
ACATTGTTGAGGGCGGCATCCAGGGCGGCCTCGCGATCATGGATCAGCGTGATTTTCTCAGTTGGCACTTCCGCATATTTCAAGCGCATGGCGATTTCCTCGCCTTTGTTGCCGCTACAGACGGCATCGAGAATCGTGTTGGCTACTTCTTCGATTTCGACATCCCATAACCAGGCGAAATCTTCGCCATCGACGACCGTATTGCTAGCGGCGAGCAAGAGATGCTTCTGACCAGCATGTTGGGCGATCAGGCGCAGCATTAGATTAAACGAGGTTGGATTTTTCACAAAGGTCAGGTACACCGTTTTGTCGCCCGCCTGTATTTTTTCCAGCCGTCCAAAGGCGGGTCGTAGCCCACTGATTGCCGTCTGCATGGTATCGGTCTGGAAGCCGGCGGCCATAGCCGCCCCCATGGCTGCCGCCGCGTTATAGACATTGTGCAGGCCGGGCAAAGGAATAGTGAGCTTCACTGGACCTTGTGGCGTGCGATAGAGAACGTGCGTTGGCCCCTCGCCGTCGGAAGCGAGCTGGACAGAGGTCGCGGCGATATCCAATTTGGGCAAGGTATAACCGCATGCGGGGCAGCGATAAATGCCTAAATGGGACATGTAAGCGACTTCATAGAGCAGGTCTTCGTTGCAGCGGATGCAGCGAATGATATCGGCTGATTGTTCGGGAACGGGGGTGCCAACCTCATTGGTTTCGAGGCCAAAAAAGAGGCGGCGTGCTTTGGCGTGCTGTCCAAAGCTGGCGACCTGCGGATCGTTACCATTGAGTAGAATGGTGGCACTTTCCGGTAAATCCTCAAGCATTTGATTGAGAGCATTGGCGACGGCATAGAGTTCGCCGTAGCGGTCTAGCTGATCGCGAAAGATATTGGTGATAACAACGACATCAGGCTGAATTTCTGGTACTGCCAGCGGGATAGTGCCTTCGTCGATTTCGAAGAGTAGTACGTCGCTATCGAGTCGCCCAAAGATATCGGCGAAATTTACGGCGACAGATGTCACGCCCTGCAAGAGGTTGGAGCCGGTGCGATTTTGTGACACGCGGTGTCCACTAGAGTCGGCAATGGCAGCGGTCATCCGGGCGGTTGTTGTTTTGCCATTGCTGCCCGTGATGACAATTTTTTTTGCTTTACTTGCGCCTACGACAGATTTTAGGACATTGGGGTCGATGCGGCGCGCAATCATCCCCGGTAGACTGGTGCCACCGCCGATGCGGAAGAAACGGCCCGATGCACCTGCTAGTTTGCCTGCCGAGATGGCGAGCGCGAGACGCGCTCGGCTCAATCCCGATGGGGTCACATGCCCATTGGGGCTTGTGACCAGTGGAAAATTTTCCTCTGTTGCCATAAGACCTCGCTACCCATGGTGATAAATTCACGAAAAGTCGTTTGCAGTATAACAAACCAGTTCAGATGAAGCAAGTGACGTAGCCAATAGTCCAGGTGAGAAAAAAGTCATGCTGTTGTACAGTGTTTGGCTACCAAGTCACACTGAATGTTTGCGTGTTCAAACGATTGCTGGACAACTGTGCTACTAGTGAAATGTGGTAGCGCGGTAGGATAACCAAAATGGTTTAAGCCACCATTGCCATCGAAGTAGCTCATGATAGGGCCAGAAATCTCAAATCCCGTATAGATGTAGTAACGGCCATGATCTGCGGTTGGTATCGTATTCGTCTTTTTGTCGCTAACAAAGTAGTTCCAATCGTAGTCATACGGAATAGGTGGGTGTGCGATATCCGAGTCGTAAGGTGAGACCCAACTAAAGGTGTTAAAGCCCCAATTCATAAGATCACGCATATCTGTCCACCAGTCTTTGGTATTCATGGTGACGCCAATGAGATGATGCCCGTTGCGTGTACACGAGATGACTTGGATGAAATTGGTGGCTCCATCCCAGCCGGGTTTGCCGCCATCTACCCCAGGATACCACCAGAGGAACTGATTGCCGTTGATGAGCAGATGCTCGGGATGGTCTGGTGTCTTGGCAATAGCATACGTCTTCGTGCCACTAATGGCATGTAATGTTGGATTATTCATGACATCTAGCCCTAATAAGGCGAGATCATGCGCGCTAGAGTAGTGGTCAGTGGCTAGCAAGCCATGTGGGTTCATATAGTGTGTGTTATACAATCCTAACTGCTGCGCTGTCTGGTTCATGAGCGCGACGAATTTTGGCACACTGCCGCTGATGGCATCGGCGACGGCAATGGCAGCATCGTTGCCAGAGACAAGAAACATGCCATAGAGTAGCTCACGCAAGGTATACGTTTCGCCCGTTTTAATACCCATTACCGAACTATCAGCGGAAAGCTGAGCGATATCATGGGCAAGCTGGTTGTTAATTGTAACACGTTGATCGAGATTGCCTTTTTTGATCGCAAGGAGCGCGGTCATCAGTTTGGTCGTGCTGAGCATCGGTAAATGCAGGAACGGATTGTAGGCATACAGTGTTATGCCTGTATCTGCGTCGAGCAGATAGGCGGACGTAGCAAAAACGGGTGGAGGCGGATGATCAGTATCCGTAGGCACAATGACCAGTTCATAGGGGTCCGCTGGTTGGATGACCCCCCCATTGTGGTTCTGATTGCCAGCGGAGCTGCTCGTCAGCCCGTTTGTGAGACTCTTGTGTGCATGCACCATGTTGGTAATGATGGTGATGGTCAATGGGAGCAGAATGAGGAATACGAGTAGCAGTGTGCCAAGAACCATCAGCGCACGGTTATGGCTGATATCCTGCAAAACTGAGAGCATTGAGCGCGTAGAGCGACGGCGTGATTGTGTTGCACGGGTGCGCCGTCTCGTCTGTGAAGTGCGTGAACGAGAGTGCGAGGGGAGAGGAGGCTCGTAAATGGCTGAGTGGCGATGTGGAGACACGATGATCTGCTCAGCGGCCTGAAGATCGTTGTGTCCTTCACTTTCTTCGCCTGGCTCATCCATTGCTATTCTAGCCGTGCGCCGCATGCGTGTGCTTGGCAGGGAAGCGGACACCTGTGGATCATGCTCGGCTTCTTTCGGCGTCTCGTCAAGACGTAACGAGGCACGTCGCACCTTTGGAACTTCGGGATGCTCGTCACTGTGGAATGGGGTATCTTGCTTTTTGGGCACAGAAATACTTCGCCGCCGTTGTAGTGAGGCATGGCTTGTTGGTAGCTGTTCTGAGGGCTGGTCATCTTCGGGCAGTGGCAGCCTGGGCATCACACAATCCTCTCTCTGTATGAAAACCGTTTAATGCGTTCTTTCTAACTAATACTATTGCTTGTATTTGAAACTGTCAACCACTATGAACAAAATCTTTCAGACAGAGAGACTTTCTCATCCCTTCTCAACATGCTTGTCAGCGAGAAACGCCACTTATGAAGCAATCTGAACAAATTCTTTACAAATTCCTCAAAATTTCTAAATGATTTCTCAATATTTTGCCGCTATAGTGAGTGGTAGCAATAGATGATTGCTAAGGATCATACTGTGACCCGCACGTATTTTGTTTTAAATCCTACTATGATGCCAATATGTGAGCAA
Source organism: Ktedonobacterales bacterium (assembly GCA_027311145.1). Classification (GTDB taxonomy): domain Bacteria; phylum Chloroflexota; class Ktedonobacteria; order Ktedonobacterales; family Ktedonobacteraceae; genus DTNP01. Next base: position 35 of record DAICZM010000490.1, on the reverse strand, counting down.
AAGGATGTTATCGTATGTCGCTTTCTATGCAAACA
>DAICZM010000048.1 GCA_027311145.1 Ktedonobacterales bacterium | reverse complement strand
GTGCAGATCAGGGTTGACAATTTCGACGGTGCTGGGGGCCATAATATCAGCCGCCGTCACCTCTCGCATGCCAGATACCTCTAAACGCATAGAGACGGCATGGTCGGAGAAACAGCGAAGACGCAGTTTTTTCACATTCAAGACGATATCCGTCACGTCTTCTGTCACGTTCGGCACATCCTGAAACTCGTGTTGTACGCCCTCGATGCGAATAGAGGTTACAGCAGCACCTGGTAGCGATGACAATAGCACGCGCCGCAAAGCGTTTCCTAGCGTCACCCCATACCCGGCCTCAAGCGGCTCTATATCATAACTCGCGTAATTTCCCTGCGTTTTTGTATTTTTAATGCGAGGCAGAGTAATATCTAGCAAGGTTCTCTCCTGCCTTTCTTTTGCTACCACAATCTGTTTCAGGCACTTCGTTTCTCATTCACTTACGACAAGCGTCAAGCCAGGGACCAGAAACATGGGTAGTTCGAGAGTCATTGACCGTCTGGGTATATCTATTTGATAGGCCCACCCGTCCAGCATCTTACCGCTGATACAACTCGACCACCAACTGCTCATCGAAGGGTAGTTCGAGATCAGAGCGCGAGGGAATAGTTATGACACGTCCACTCAACTCATTCACATCCAGCCGCAGCCAGGATGGGACACCTTTCTGAGCCAGCAGCAGAACGCGTGTCTTGAAGTATTCCAGGCTCTTACTGCGCTCGCGCACGGTAATCACATCATTGGGTTTAGCAATAAAGGATGGAATATCCGTCTTGCGACCATTGACTGAGAAGTGTCCATGCGAGACAAGCTGGCGTGCCTGAGCGCGCGAATCGGCAAAGCCGAAACGATATACCAGATTATCGAGACGCATCTCTAAAATTTGCAGCATATTCTCGCTCGTTTTACCAGAGCGACGAGCGGCGGCGGCAAAATGGCGACGGAACTGACGCTCTAGAATGCCATAGGTGCGGCGCACGCGCTGCTTCTCGCGCAGTTGTTTTGCATAGCCGGACTCTTTGCGTGCGCGACTCGCGCCGTGCTGTCCGGGCTTGGTATTGCGACGTTCAAGCGTGCATTTGGTCATGCACTTGTCGCCCTTGAGAAAGAGTTTCACCCCTTCACGTCTGCATAACCTGCAAACGGGACCGGTATATCGCGCCATCTAGTTCTATCCTCCTCACACGCACGCAGCGTGTGTTAGCGTGTCAATCATAGGTTCGTGTGCTGGCGGCCTACACGCGGCGCCGCTTGGGTGGTCTGCAACCATTGTGTGGGATAGGCGTCACATCGATAATCGAAACGACCGCGAGACCCGTTGATTGCAACGAACGGATCGCCGCCTCACGCCCCGAACCAGGCCCTTTGACAAACACTTCAACTTGGCGCATGCCATGATCCATAGCTTTGCGCGCCGCCGCTTCTGCCGTCACCTGAGCTGCATACGGGGTACTCTTACGCGACCCTTTGAAGCCTTGACCGCCCGCACTGCCCCAAGAGATCACGTTTCCATTGGGGTCTGTCAGTGTAACAATCGTATTATTAAATGTGGCTTGAATATGAGCCTGCCCTCGCGGCACGGATTTGCGTTCACGCCGCCGCACTTTGCCTGTTGCTGCTTTTTTCTTGTCTGCCATGCTTACGCTCCCTTTACCGGCGTTTCTCGTGTTCCACATATCAGCAGGACACATTCCATTACCCTGCTAGCATGTGGAGCAGATTTACTTCTTCGCTATAGCCTTCTTCTTGCCAGCTACCGTCTTCTTTGGTCCTCGGCGCGTGCGCGCATTGGTACGGGTGCGCTGGCCGCGAACAGGCAGGTTGCGACGATGGCGCATACCACGATAGCAGTTAATCTCGATCAGTCGCTTGATATTCATATCTACTTCGCGACGTAGATCGCCTTCGACTTTATGTTCGCGGTCAATCATTTCACGCAGACGATTGACCTCTTCTTCGGTCAAATTTTTCACGCGAGTATCAGGGTTAATACGTGTTTTCTCCAGAATTTTACGGCTGGTTGTCAGCCCAATTCCGTAGATATAGCACAGCGAAATCTCCACGCGCTTCTCACGTGGAATGTCAACGCCGGCAATTCTAGCCATCTTTCCCTCCAGCTTTGGCCTTCTGGCTCGTGGTGGTTAGCAGAGACACCGCTCCTTGCCACGAGCAACTGAATGCTTCACTTGCTATACTAGCCTTGCTTCTGCTTATGCTTCGGATCCTTGCTACAGATAATCATCACGATTCGGTTGCGACGGATCACCCTGCAATGCTCACAACGCGGTTTTACTGAGGCGCGCACTTTCATGGCAGCCCTCCCTCATTCTTGACTCTTGCAAAATCGTACATGACCTTGTATATAGAGATAAAGGTGTCGAGCGTCTTGCGCACGTTCCTTCGTCCCTGCCTGGTTTTCAACAAAAAGATGTCCATTAGAGGAGAAAAGATGCGTATCCCCACCTGTCTATCGAACAGGTGTCAGAAATCACATTGGATGCTTTTCTGCCTGCTTCGCTCCCTCATACTTTGACACGCCAGACAATGCGCCCTCGTGTCAGGTCATAGGGCGACAGGATCACTCTCACCTTATCCCCTGGCACAATACGCACAAAATTCATGCGAATACGCCCTGAAAGAGTTGCCAGGACTTGATGTTTCTCGTCGATCTCGACCTTAAACATGGCATTAGGGAGGGCTTCCAGCACTTTGCCCTCTACCTCGATTTCATCTTTTGCCATAGCATCCTTTCCCTATTAATGGTTTTCTCGTCTTTCTGTCGTCCTCGTCCGATCATATAATCGACTTACATCTTTTTCTACGAGCTTCTCATCTATTGTACAAGGATGACGACATGTGGCAGCCACACATGCCGGCTCCAATATGCTGATGCGCTCTTCTTTATGAATAGATACAAGTACAAAAGGGCAGCGGTAGTTACCGCCGCTGCCAACTACGAATTATAGCATACGTTGCGCAGAAAGTCGAGAGGGAATTTTCTCCTATCTCGACCCGCTGCTTACCGTGTCAGGATATCGGCATCGCCCTCGGTAATGGCTACAGTATGTTCAAAATGCGCAGCATGTGTACCATCGACCGAGACCACTGTCCATTCGTCAGCAAGAACCCGTGTCTCTTTTTTGCCCATAATCACCATCGGCTCAATTGCGATGACCATACCCGGTTTCAGCATGTAGTTGGTATAGCCCGGCTCCACATAGTTCAATACCTGGGGGTCTTCATGCATACTACGTCCCACACCATGCCCACCATAGTGGCGTACCACCGAGAAACCTGCCGCCTCAACGAATTGCTGTACGGCACGCCCAATATCCTGTAAACGGTTACCCGCACGTGCAGCGGCAATGCCGCGATAGAGAGCATCTTCCGTCACCTTGAGCAACTGTTGCACTGCGGGGGTTACTGCTCCTACGGGAACGGTGATGGCCGAGTCTGCATGCCAGCCATTGGAGTGCAACGCCAGATCGATACTAATGATATCGCCCTCGCGCAGTATCCGTTTGCCTGGAATGCCATGCACAACTTCTTCATTTACAGACGTACAGAGTGATGAAGGATAACCATGATAGCCCAATGAACTTGATTTCGCTCCATAGCGCTTGAGTGCTTCTGCTGCCAATGTATCGATCTCAGCCGTTGTAACGCCTGGCTGTACAGTTTGACGTAACTCGGCTAACATAGCGGCAACAATATGCCCGGCGGCCCGTATTTTCTCGCGCTCTTCCTTAGATTTGATAATAGGTGCCATGGTGCTTCTCTAGCTTTTCCGTTTTCGCTACCTGTTCTCTACCATACCTATGCCTCTGGCTCATGGCCATGCTCACGAATCTGGCGAACCAGAGCGGCATGGACCTGTTCGACACTCTGATTGCCGTTAATCTCTTCCAATTTGCGCTGAGCTGCATAATAGTCGGTAAGACGCAGAGTTTCATTAAAAAAGATATCTAAGCGTTTCTGAACCGCTTCGCCCCGATCATCGGAGCGTTGGTATAATTCGCTTCCATCCAGGTCACAGGTGCCCGCGACTTTCGGAGGGCGTGTGTTGATGTTATAAACATGTTGATTGGCGCGACAGATATAACGCCCTGAAAGCCGCTTGAGCAATATTTCACGCGGAACGCTCAAGTAGACAGTTGCATCAATCTGTCGTCCAATGCGTGCTAATTCATAGTCCAATGCCTCTGCCTGCGCGATAGTGCGCGGGAAGCCGTCGAACAATACTCCTGCTGCACAATCGGGTTGCTCGATACGGTCCAGGATCATACGAACCGTGATATTGTCGGGCACAAGGTCGCCCCGATCAATATAGGTTTTGGCTTGCATGCCTAGCTCGTTCTGTGCATCGATTGCCTGACGAAACAGATCCCCACTAGCAACGTGGCGGATTCCGAGGGTTTGTGCTAGCATAGCTGCCTGCGTTCCCTTGCCAGACCCCTGAGCGCCGATCAGGATAATATTCACGTTGTTCCTCCGATGGAAGTGTGTGGAAGCGCATCATCGCGCACGCAAACCCCAGGGCACTATTCACCCTCTGATGAACACGCTCCCAAGACGCTATGAATGGTGCGGGACGGCCTAGCGAGAACAGATCACGCCAAGCCGCCAGCAACCGTTGATCCTCTCTATGACAGAAAACCCGAATAGTTGCGCATCACCATCTGAGCTTCAAGCTGTCTGACAGTATCTAGCACGACACCGACAACAATCAACAAGGCCGCACTGCTGAGTAATTGGTTTGCGCCAATACGTGCGACAAAAGGCAAGATTGCCACAATGCCCAAGAAGAGCGCGCCACCAAGTGTGATACGGTTGAGAATACCCTGCAAGTAACGACTCGTTGGTTCGCCAGGACGGTAGCCTGGGATAAAAGCCCCTTGTTTCTGCAAAGACTCTGGGATATTCTGTTGCTGCCACATAACATACGCATAGAAGTATGTAAATGCCACAACTAAGACAAAAAAGATCGCCCAATACCACCACAGATTGGGGTTAGCCACATAGGTTCCTACCCAGACAGCCGCGTTTTTGAGCCATACAGTGCTACTGGTTGCCAGATATTGCGCCAGCACAGCCGGGAAAATCAGCATAGATTGGGCAAAAATGAGCGGGATCATGCCTGCGCTATTGACCTGCATCGGGATGTAGGTTGTTTGGGCCGAACCGACTAACATGCCGCGTCCTACCATGCGTTTTGTAGGATACTGCACTGGAACACGCCGTTGCCCCTGGTAGATATAAACAATGCCACCGATTGTGAGCAAACCAATCAGCAAAAAGACAGCGATGCTGACCACACCGCTACCACCGCCACCACTTGTCGTACTTGCCGTGTAGCCTTGCTGAATCAACTGGGGAAGACGTGCGACAATACCGGCAAAAATGATTAAGGAAATACCGTTCCCTATCCCATTTTCAGTGATAAGCTCACCAATCCAGACCAAGATCATTGTCCCTGTTGTCAGTGCAATAAGAATAGAAAATGTTTCTAGAGCATATTGTGGATCAACAAGACTAAAATTCTGGAGAACGCCTTCTTTCTGGAAAATGGCGCATTGCCCTAGTGCTTGTAAAAAGGCCAGTGGCACAGCGATGAGACGTGTGATCTGGCTGAAACGCAACCGTCCAGACTCACCCTCCTGCGCCAAATTTTGCAGGGCAGGAATGATGGGCTGTAAGAGCTGCATCACGATGGTAGCAGTGATATAGGGATAGACGCCCAGCGCGACAATCGAGAACAGTTGCAGGGAACCCCCCGAAAAGACATCGAGTAAGCCGAGCAACTGACCCAGATTTTGATTGCTGTTACTGGTAAAGAGCGCACGCAACGCAGCCGTCTCTGTTGACGTGAGGGGAACAGTAATATGCGCGAGGATGCGAAAAATCAGTAACATCCCCAGGGTAAACAGGATTTTGTTGCGTAGATCAGGAACGGTCCAGATACTGCGCAGACGTTCCCACATGGGAGCCTCCTTCAGACAGACGGCAGGCATGTAGCCGTCGTATACGGAATATCCACAACACTCATATACTACAGTATACGAACAAGATGCCAGGGGGTTAACCCTCGGCATCCTGTTGGGCCACTGTTGCCGTTGCTGTTGCTGTTGCTGTTGTTGCCTGTACGCCGTCCTTACGCCGCTTGGTCTGTGGGTAGGTTTTGGTCGGGATAATCTCCACAGTGCCGCCAGCAGCTTCGATTTTGGCGCGTGCGCTCGCCGAGAACTTATGCGCAAACACGGTTAGTGGATGATCGATCTCACCGTCACCAAGTACTTTTATCAGACCTTGCGCCTCCGCAGCAGTCATCAGGTCAGCCTTTGCCAAATCCTCGGGATGAACCAGCATGTCTGCATCGAATGCCTCAAGGTTAACAACATTGATAATCGTGTACGTATCACGGAAGGCGTCGTTACTATTCCCCAAACCGCGCACAAATGGCAAACGTTTGGAGAGGCGTGTCTGACCACCGTTAAATGCACGATGAACTTTGCCACCCGTGCGGGCCTTCTGGCCTTTCGTGCCACGTCCGGCGGTTTTACCACGCCCAGAACCATGCCCACGCCCAAGTCGTCTTTCCGGCTTACTCGAACCGGGAGCGGGTCGTAAATCAGAGAGTTTCACTGATTGTCTCCTCCACCTGCACAAGATGGTATACCTTGCGGACCATGCCGCGAATGACAGGCTGGTCGTCATGCTCAACGATCTGCTGGAGCTTGCGCAAGCCCAGCGCGCGGATAGTAGCTTTCTGATCTTCAGGGTAGCCAATCGCGCTTTTCACCCATTTAATACGCAGTTTTGCCATATTTTTCTCCTATCGACGACGGTCGCCGCCGCGCTCGCCGCCACCGCCGCCGCCGCGTCGGTCACGATCGCCACCGCCGCCACCGCCGCCACCGCGTCGGTCACGGTCGCCGCCACGCTCGCCGCCGCCACCGCGTCGATCACGATCGCCGCCACGTCGCCCGCTCGAACGGTTCTCACGAGACTCTTCTTCACGCGCCGCACGTGCAGCTGCCGCATGTTCAGCCGCGGAAGCTGCCGCTACCGCCAGGCGTTCGGCCTGACGTTTGCCAACTAGCTCGATCACTGTCTTGCCACGCCGCATTGCTTCCACTTCTGGAGAACGCAATTCGCGCAAGGCATTCATACACGCCTGTACCGTGTTCGCTTTATTCGTGCTACCCAATGTCTTTGTCAAGATATCGCGCACACCCGCTGCTTCTAAGACAGCACGTACTGCACCACCAGCGATGACACCCGTGCCGGGGGCAGCCGGTTTGAGCAATACCTCCGAGGCTTCAAAGTTTGTCTTCACCATATAGGGAATCGTTGTCCCCGACAAGGGAACCTGAATCAGGTGCTTCTTGGCATCCTCAACACCCTTGCGAATTGCCTCAGTGTACTCGCTTGCCTTGCCAAAGCCGAAGCCGACATAGCCGTTGCGATCACCAACTACCACAAGAGCGCGAATGCTGAACCGACGACCGCCTTTGACCACTTTTGAGACACGGCTCACTTCAACGACAGTCTCTTCCAGATTCAGTTTTGACGCATCTATTCTTGCCATAATGCTCCTTCGTCCTCTGCGTACACGTGCGAGCGCGTGGCATCCATCCAGTGCATGGCTCACAACGTATACGCATGTCAGATCGCTTATCGACTTGCGCTTAAAACTTCAATCCACCTTCGCGTGCGCCCTCAGCAAGAGCTGCGATACGCCCATGATAGGCATAGCCACCGCGATCAAAAACCACGCTGCTCACACCTTTTTCCTGCGCACGGCGAGCAACCAGTTTGCCGACCTCACGTGCCATTGCGACCTTACGGTTGCCCGCGATAGCAACAAGGGCTTCAAGGGGAGTTTTATGCTCACCTTTTTGCGCGGTTGGCAACACTGTTTTGCTTTGTGTCCCGGGTTTGCCCTTTGAAGCTTGCGCTCCGCCTTTGGAAGCGGGAGCCTGCGCGGCAGCCTTGGCGGGTTTTTCAGCTTTCGCGCCTTTGCCCTTTGCGGGAGCCACTTCAGCTGCCACCTCAAGCCGCTCATTGCCCTTCACTGCCTTCTCCTGCACGGAAGCGGGGACAGCCGGCTTGAAGTCTTTCAGGCTCTCATCCAGCGACGAAGCCGCGACCAACGTTTGCCCTGTTGTATCATCAATAATCTGTGCATAGATATGATGACCACTGCGGAACACGTTCAATCGAGGACGTGCCAATGAGCCAACCAGGCGGTTACGCATGCGCATATGGCGTTTGAGACGCGCCCGATTGGAATTAAATTTTCTGCTCATAGCTCAACCTGCTTACTTCTTCTTGCCGCCGACTTTACCAGCTTTACCAGCCTTGCGACGAACAGCCTCGCCCGCGTAGCGAATTCCTTTGCCCTTATACGGCTCCGGTTTACGAATACGACGGATTTGCGCGGCGATTTCACCTACCATTTGCTTGTCAATGCCACTGACACTAATCTTGGTCGCTTTGGTTGCAGGGTCTACCCCTTCAACATTCAAGGTAATGCCGTCGGGCGGTTGCACTTCAACCGGATGTGAATAACCAACAACGATTACCAGGCTATTACCAACCTTGGCAGCACGATAGCCAACACCATGAATTTCAAGCTGCTTGGTGTAGCCATTTGTCACACCCACCACCATATTGTTAATAAGAGTGCGGTAGAGGCCGTGCTTTGCTTTATGCTCCTTGCTGTCCGAAGAGCGTGCCACGGTAAGTGAACCATTTTCGAGCGTGAGGCTCAGGATGGGGTCTACCTGACAAGATAGTTGCCCTTTAGGTCCTTTGACCGTCACCAGATTTTCTTCGGTCCAACTCACCTGCACCTTTGGCGGCATGACGATAGGAGCGCGTCCAATACGAGACATTCGATACCTCCCAGCTACCAAACGTAGCAGACGACCTCTCCACCCAGGCCTTCACGATAGGCATGACTGCCTGTCATCAACCCCTGTGGTGTCGAGAGAATGGTAATGCCCAGGCCACCACGCACACGTGGAATAGACGCCCGCTTGGAGTAGACGCGCAAGCCCGGTTTGCTCACCCGTTTTAAGTTCGTCAACACCGGCTTTTTATCAACATAGCGCAGTGTGAGACGCAACGTCCCCTGGGGGTTGTCTTTCAGGATTTCGATATCCTTAATGTAGCCTTCTTCTTTGAGTACACGTGCAATTGACAGCTTCATTTTCGAAGCTGGAACTAACACGTGTGGATGCCGTGCTGTAACCGCATTGCGGATGCGCGTGAGCATATCCGCAATCGGATCAGTCATATTCATGGAATGTCCTCCATCAACACGAAAGTGCAAAAATGCAGGTCTTGAAACGCCTTAGTGCTTCTATCTGCTTATGGCAGACGTTCAACGCAGCATCTTTGTTCATTCGCCCATTTCTTTTCGCGTCTGTTTACCAGCTCGACTTTGTGACACCAGGCAACTCACCACGCAACGCACGTTCGCGGAAGCAGATGCGGCACAAGCCAAACTTGCGAATATACGCTCGCGGTCGCCCACAGATCTGACAGCGATTATGTTGCCGAACTTTGAAACGGGGCTTGCGCTGCGATTTTACAATCATGGAGATCTTTGCCATTTACGCCCTCCAGCGTTACTTCTTAAAGGGCATGCCCATCAATCTGAGCAACCATCGCCCCTCTTCATCCGTTCGAGCCGTTGTGACGAAATTCACTTCCATGCCGCGCACCTTATCGACCTTGTCATAGTCGATTTCAGGGAAAACGAGCTGCTCGCGCAAGCCCAGGGTATAGTTTCCACGCCCATCGAAAGCTTCAGCAGAAACACCCTGAAAATCTCGCAAGCGCGGGAGCGCAACATTCATGAGTTTATCCAGAAAATGGTACATGCGATCACCGCGCAATGTAACCATACAGCCAATCTGCATGTTCTCACGCAGTTTGAACGCAGCAACCGAGCGTTTGGCGCGAGTGATAACAGGGCGTTGGCCTGTAATCATCGCCAAATCGGCAACTGCTGCATCCATCGCTTTCGGGTTCTGGATCACCTCACCCATACCGATATTGATCACAACCTTCTCAATGTGTGGCACCTGCATTGGGTTTCCATAGTGAAACTCTTTTTGCAGGAGCGGCACAACCTCTTGAAGGTATTTCTCTTTCATGCGTGATGCCATCTCACTACTCCTTCGCCCGATCTGCAATGACCTTCTGGCATTTCTTGCACACGCGCACGACGCGCACCTTCTTGTCTTCTCCCATCGGACGACGATCATGGGCAACGCGGGTTGGCTCGCCACACTCAGGGCATTTTAACATCACGTTTGACACGTTCAGTGGCATCGCCTTCTCGATAATGCCACCCTGGCGCGTCTGACCTTGTGGACGAATATGCTTCTTGACGACATTCAGGCCCTCAACAATCACTTTGTTGACCTGTGGCAATGCCCGCGAAACCATTCCTTCTTTCCCTCTATCTTTGCCTGCGATGATCAAAACAGTATCACCCTTTTTGATATTCATCTTGGCAAGATGGAGAGGCTTCTTCTCTTTCTGTTTCGTTGCCATCTTTTTCCTCAAACGCTCTGCTTAGAGTACTTCCGGCGCGAGCGAGACAATCTTCATAAAACTCCGCTCACGCAACTCGCGGGCAACTGGGCCAAAGATACGTGTGCCACGCGGGTTGTTGCCTGCTGCGATAATCACCGCTGCATTCTCATCAAAACGAATATGCGAACCGTCGGGGCGCACGTATTCTTTGGCAACACGTACTACCACCGCATTCACAACCTCGCCTTTCTTCACCTGCCCATTCGGGGTGGCTTGTTTGACGGATGCTTTGATGATGTCGCCCACCCCCGCATAACGCTTGGCGGAACGGCTCATCACGCGAATGCACATAATCTCTTTTGCCCCAGTGTTATCAGCGACTTTCAGGCGTGTTTGTGGTTGAATCATGCTACCACTCCTTATTTTGCCTCGGTGTTGAGGTTGGGATCAGCCTCTGCCAAAACCTCTTCAACAGGGACGATACCACTGCCACGCTTGACAATCTCAACCAACTGCCAACGCTTCGTCTTGCTTAATGGGCGGCTCTCTTCAATACGCACAATGTCGCCAATCTGGCAGAGGTTCTTCTCATCGTGCGCATGAAAATGTTTGGTCTGTTTATAGGCTCGTTTATACAAACGATGCTTCTTCAAGGACTCAACAGCGACAACAATCGTCTTTTGCATCTTGTTGCTCACCACCACACCCACTTTTTGGACACGGCGGCTCTTGACGACTGTCGCGCTTGTTGATGTGGCGGAAATGGAAGACGCGCCCTGCATAGCATTTTGTGTCATTCTTCATTCTCCAACTGTGTGAGACGGTGCAGCACACGTGCAATGTCTTTGCGCGTTCTGGCAAAAATGCGGTTGTCTTTTACTTCACCGCGCTGCTGCTGCAAACGAAGGTTGAATAGGTCTAGGCGCAATTTTCGCAATTCTTTCTGAGCTTCGACTTCACTAAACTCAGTGATTTGCTTTTTGCGCTCATTAAGCTTCGGCACTTTCCGCCTCCCCTCGTTTGATGAAGCGGGTCTGCACGGGCAGTTTATGACCAGCCAGGCGGACAGCCTCTTTCGCGATCTCTTCGCTCACGCCGCCAATCTCAAAAATGATACGACCGGGTTTCACAACAACCACATAGTGATCGACAGCACCTTTACCACTACCCATACGGGTTTCGGCAGGTTTGGCCGTGATAGGCTTATCAGGGAAAACACGGATCCATACCTTGCCACCGCGCTTCATAAAGCGGGTAAGCGCGATACGGGCGGCCTCAATCTGACGAGCCTCCATCCAGCAAGGCTCTAACGCCTGCAACCCATATTCGCCAAAGGCGAGTGTGTTGCCGCGTGTTGCCTCACCTTTCATGCGCCCACGGTGCTGTCGGCGATACTTTGTACGTGACGGTGCCAGTAACATTGGCTTGCTTCTCCTCTATTTGCTTGCGGCTACTCGGCCTGTGGCGTTCCAGCATCCGAAGACGGAGCGGCTGGTGGCGGCGGCGGCGGCGTTGATTGGCTAGGTGTCTGTTCAACACGTGGAGCGCGCTCGCCCTGCGGTCGCGGGGGTCGCTCACCCTGCGGTCGCTCGCCTTGTGGACGCGGTGGCCGCTCGCCCTGTGGGCGTGGACCACGGTCTCCACCTTGTGGACGTGGGCTGCGATCTCCCTGTGGGCGTGGACCACGATCTCCACGATCTCCACGATCTCCTCTATCGCTACGCTCACCACGTGGGAAACGGTCGCCTTGTGGGCGCGAGCCGCGATCACGACGCTCGCCACCTTCACGTGGAGCAAACGAAGGCTGCTGCACAGCCTCTGCCGGCTCACCAGGCTCACGACGCTTGCTCGGCAGAATATCGCCGCGATAAATCCAGACTTTGATACCAATAACACCAAAGGTTGTATGTGCCTCCGCCAGAGCATAATCGATATCGGCACGGAGCGTGTGCAGCGGCACTTTGCCCTCTACCTCTTTCTCGGTGCGAGCAATCTCTGCTCCACCCAGACGGCCACCGCAAATAACTTTGATGCCTTTTGCGTTAGCACGTATCGATTTCTGTACGGCCTGCTTCATCGCACGGCGAAATGAGACACGCTTCTCTAATTGCTCGGCAATACTGCGCGCAACCAGATAGGCATCCAACTCCGGCTGACGAATCTCAATGATCTCCAAGCGCACACGCTTGCGCGTCTGTGCCTCAAGAGCCGCTTTCAATCGCTCAACCTTCTCACCGCTCTTCCCAATCACAATACCGGGTTTGGCGGTGTGAATTTTGATAAGTACCTGATTTGCAGCAGCACGCTCAATTTCAATGCGCGAAACGGCAGCATTTGAGAGGTCCTTATTAACCGATTCGCGAATTTTACGGTCCTCGGTGTAGATATCCTTATAATCACGCTCGGCATACCAACGTGACTGCCATCCCTTCACGACGCCGAGCCTGAAGCCAATGGGATTCACTTTATGTCCCAAAAGTGTCCTCCTTCACCTAATGCCTTTTGTCGGCGGGATCATCCGAGACAATCACCGTAACATGGCAAAAACGACGCTGGATCGTAGCCACTCGACCATGCGAGCGTGGTTTGACACGCTTAATCCGAAACGAGTCATCTGCCACGATATTGAGAATATAGAGCTGATCTGGATCGAGATTATAGTTATTCTCAGCATTTGCTGCCGCCGATGCCACCACAACACTAACCGGTCGCGCACCCGCATTGGGCAAGAACTGAAGAATAGCCAGAGCCTCATTTACCCGAAGCCCTTTCACCGCGTTTGTTACCAGACGCATTTTGCGCGGCGGAATGCCAATATTCTTTGCAATAGCCCTGACTTGCATCTCATACCTCTATAGGTGGGCGTGAGACATCACGCCCCTACATATCTCACACCTCTGTTGAACAGACACGATCAATCGGTCCCTAGCGAACAGAAGTGGTTTTTTCATTCTTGCCGCCCGCATGACCACGAAAGTGACGGGTGGGGGCGAACTCGCCCAGTTTATGACCTACCATATTCTCGGTGATATAGATGGGCACGTGTGTTTTCCCGTTATGCACACCAATGGTCATACCAACCATTTCGGGGAAGATCATCGACGCACGCGACCAGGTTTTAATCAAGCGACGATCACCACTACGCCGCATGCCGAGTACTTTCTTTCTCAGTGACTCGTGAATATATGGCCCTTTTTTTCTTGAGCGCGACATGCTTACTTCCTCCCTGCATTGCGACGCCGGACAATGAAGCGATCTGTTCGCTTGTTTCTGCGCGTCTTGTAGCCCATAGCCGGTTTGCCCCAGGGGGTCTGCGGCTGCCCACCGATAGGTGCGCGTCCCTCGCCACCACCATGTGGATGATCGCGTGGGTTCATCACCGAGCCACGTACAGTGGGGCGTCGTCCCATGTGGCGCGAACGCCCGGCCTTGCCGATACTCACGTTCTCATGTTCCAGGTTGCCAACCTGTCCAATGGTTGCCATGCACAAGATATGGACTTTGCGTTGCTCACCGGAAGGCAAACGCAAGAGTGCGTAGTCGCCTTCTTTTGCCATTAACTGCGCTCCAACGCCTGCGCCACGGGCAAGCTGGCCACCACGCCCACGCTCAAGCTCTACATTATGCACGGTCGTGCCAACCGGAATGTTCTTCAGGGGCAGCGCGTTGCCCAGTTTAATGTCCGCATCAGGTCCCGCCATCACCATGTCGCCAACCTTCAGACCATGTGGCGCAATAATATAGCGTTTTTCACCATCGCGATAGTGGAGAAGCGCGATACGAGCCGTGCGGTTTGGATCATATTCGATAGCGGCTACTCTTGCTGGCACAGTCACTTTGTCGCGCTTAAAGTCGATCAAACGATAGGCACGTTTTGCGCCGCCGCCACGATGGCGGGTAGTGATTTTGCCTTGATTATTGCGCCCTGCATGTTTTTCTAACTTGACGGTTAGAGACTTTTCCGGGCGAGTCTTTGTAATCTCCTCGAATGTCGGAACCGACATGCCGCGACGCCCAGGAGACGTTGGTCGATACTGTCTAATTGGCATCTCTCAATCCCTCTGTTACGCCTTCAAGGCGTCGATTGTCTGGCCTTCACGCAAAGTGACAATAGCTTTTTTCCACTCGCGTGCCTCTTTTTTCTGCGGCGCACTGCCTCTACGTCGCATCATCTTGACCTTACCAGGCATGCGCATGATATTGACCGAGACAACCTTCACGTTAAAAAGCTGTTCCACTGCGCGGCGCACCTCGATCTTATTAGCCTCTAACGCCACTCTAAACGTGTACTGATTGTGCTTTTCCTGGAGCCTGACGGTTTTTTCAGTCACAATTCCCTGGCGTAGTATTTCTGTGATCTCCACAGCCTTCTCCTTTTGACCTATGCCTCGCTGCTCTCGGCTGGCTGCTCGCTGGCACTCGTCTCCTCGTCCAGTTTGCGGCTCGCCTCTTCCGCGCTGATGCCTTCACCAAAGACCATTTCAATCCAACGCACGGTCCTGACAGGCATAATCACATAATCATGCTTGAGCAATTCGGTGACATTAATTGAGGCCACATGCTGTACCTTCGCGCTAGGAATATTCCGTGCAGATAGCACGACGTTCTCATCACGTGCAGGTAACATCATCAGGACACGTTTCCCATTCGCACTTGGCAATTTGCTCAGAATAGTCTGTATCTCTTTTGTGCGTGGGCTTTCCAATGTCAGTTCACTCACAACGATCAAACTCTGGTTCGCAACTTTGTCAGAAAGCGCGGAGCGGATTGCCAAACGCCGCATCTTCTTCGGCACATCATGATGATAGGGATGCGGTCGTGGACCCCATACTACGCCACCATGTCGGAACTGCGGAGAGCGGGTGCTACCCTGACGGGCACGTCCTGTTCCTTTTTGTTTATACGGCTTTTTGTTGCCGCCCGATACTTCACTGCGCGTCTTGGTTGAGGCATTACCCTGGCGGCGATTCACAAGTTGTGCGGTGACAACCTGATGAAGAACCGGCACATTGGGCGTGATGCCAAATACCAGATCGCTCAGTTCGAGCTGCTCTATGGCTTCTCCAGCCATGTTATATACTGTCGTCGAGGGCATCTCGCTTACCTCATCACATGCTTTTTAATCATAAGCAAGCTACCATTAGGCCCTGGAACCGATCCTTTGACAACCAACAAGTTGCGTTCTGGGTCAGCCTGGATCACTTGCAATTTCTTCACAGTCACGCGCACATTGCCCATATGACCTGCCATACGGGTTCCTTTTAACACACGGCCCGGAGTCGTGCCTGCGCCAATAGAGCCGGGGGCGCGGGTACGGTCCGATTGACCATGTGTCTTAGGACCACCACGAAACCCATGCCGTTTGACAACACCCTGGAAACCTTTACCCTTCGAGGTTCCCACGATATCTACCGCCTCACCGGTTGTAAAGAGGCTGGTATCGAACTTCGCACCCAATTCGAGCTTCTCTGGCGTGACTCCGTTCTGTAACTCGACCTCACGCAACACCTTGAAAGGGCCAAGGGCCGGCCCTGGGCGACGCTGGCGGTTGGCTTGCACTTTCAGCAGCTTCTGAATCTGCTTGTTTGGCTTCTCCGCCTCATCCGTACCCTCTGAATTGCCTTCAACTTCGCCAGCCTTAGCGCGCTGACTCTGTTGGTATGCCTGAAGGCGTTTGCGCTGTGCCTTTAGCAACGCCAAATTGTGTCCCAGGTGACCCAATCCTGGCCGTGTTGCATGCTTCTCGGTTGTTTCTTCAAAGCCTATCTGGACAGCTTCATAGCCGTCGTGCGTCTTTGTCTTGATCTGTGTTACTATGCAGGGGCCGGCCT
>DAICZM010000489.1 GCA_027311145.1 Ktedonobacterales bacterium | reverse complement strand
GTACTGGTGACCCACGTCGCCACGCTCTTCGTATTCCAGCGCTTCTATGTCGCGCCTCTGCTGGAACACACCATCCAGGATGCCCGCACCGACGCCACTGGTCAGCGGCGGGTCGTCTCGCGCCAACTGCACTTTCTTGAGATGAACGAGCAGGGCACGATCAGCAACGCAGGCTACGCCCCCTTCCTCGACTATCGTCCTCTGCATAAAGAGGAAGAGGCATTGCGTCCACAACTCAGCTCAGCACCCTGGCTCACAAGCGACCTTGCAGCACAGGCCCGTCGCTATGCCATTACGCAACTCGTGCCGCACCATCTGCACGAGGTCACGAAGCGACGGGAAGCGCAGATCAGCAAGACGGAAGCGGCGGTCAATGAGCGACTGACTAAAGAGATCAGCTATTGGGATGCGCGAGCGGCTTTCTTGCAAGAACAGGAGGCGGCAGGCAAGACCAATGCGCGGCTCAACTCGCACCTAGCCCAACAGCGTGCCGACGAGTTACAGGCTCGCCTAACGCGCCGCCTTGCTGAGTTGCACGAAGAGCGCAACCTCTCGCCCTTGCCGCCTGTCATCGTCGGTGGCCTGCTCGTTGTGCCACAAGGGTTGCTCAACGCATTACGTGGTGACACCGACAACGCTGACATCTCCAACACACCCGCACTCTTTGCCCACGACACGCGGCGCGTCGAGCTGCTCGCCATGCAGGCCGTGATGCACGTTGAGCAACGTCTGGGCTACGAACCGCGCGACGTGAGCGCGGAGAAATGCGGCTATGACATCGAGTCGCGGGTTCCCGCGACGGGCCAGTTGCGCTTCATCGAAGTCAAGGGGCGCGTGCAGGGGGCAACACACGTGATTGTCACCAAAAACGAAATCCTGACCGCCCTCAACAAGCCCGATGCCTTCATCCTTGCCCTCGTCGAGGTCGATGGTCAGCAGACCAGCACCCATTATGTCATGCGCCCGTTTCAGAGCGAACCCGATTTCGCGGCAACCAGCGTGGTGTATGATCTGGCAAGATTATTGCACAAAGGAGCGAGTCCGCTATGACCCATGAGACACCGTATCGCAAAAAATTGATCGAGGTGGCTCTGCCGCTCGACGCTATCAATAAAGAATCGGCCCGCGAGAAATCCATTCGTCACGGCCATCCTTCCACGCTGCATCTATGGTGGTCGCGCAAGCCATTGGCAACCTGTCGCGCCGTGCTTTTTGCCTCGCTGATCGATGACCCCTCGGAGCATCCCGAACAGTTCCCCACTGACAAGGCCCAGGAGCAGGAGCGCAAACGGCTCTTCGACCTGATCGAAGCGATGGTCAAGTGGGAAAATGCCAATGATAATGACCTGATGGCAACGGTGCGCGCAGAAATTCAGCAGGCGACCAACGGCAATCCGCCGCCCGTCTTAGACCCCTTCGCGGGTGGTGGCTCTATTCCGCTCGAAGCGCAACGCCTGGGCTTAGAGGCGCACGCCAGCGACCTCAACCCCGTTGCCGTCCTCATCAACAAAGCCTTGATCGAGATTCCGCCCAAGTTTGCTGGACGCCCACCCGTGCATCCCGACGCCCAACGCACGCTGATGGGTCAGGAGTGGCAAGGGGCGCGCGGATTGGCTGAAGATGTGCGCTACTACGGGAAGTGGATGCGCGATGAGGCCGAAAAGCGGATTGGGCAGCTCTACCCGAAAGTGATGTTGCCAAAAGAATATGGTAGTGGTGAAGCAACGGTGATTGCCTGGTTATGGGTACGAACCGTCACCTGTCCCAACCCCGCCTGTGGGATGCAGATGCCATTGACTAATAAATGGTGGCTCTCGAAAAAGAAAGGTAAAGAAACGTGGGTAGCACCAGAAGTTGACGACAGGACCATACCACCAACATTGCATTTTCAGGTGCAAACGGGCAAAGGCAAACCATTAGATGGCACGGTGAACCGACAAGGTGCGCGTTGTGTAGCTTGCAGCACTTCCGTTCCATTTGACTACATTCGTAGCGAGGGCAAAGCTGGACGCATGGGAGCGCAGATGATGGCAATTGTGGCGGAAGGGCAACGTGGGCGTATCTATCTTGCTCCCACGGATGAGCAAGCGAATATTGCAGCAAAAGCTCAACCAACATGGAAACCTGAAGCTCCTCTTCCACAAAATCCTAGAAATTTTAATACACCTATTTATGGCTTAAATTCTTATGACAAGCTGTTTACTCCTCGTCAGCTTGTGGCCCTCACGACATTCAGCGACTTGGTGCAAGAAGCGCGCGAGCGTGTGCTAGCTGATGCAGCGCGTGCAGGCATGGCTGTTGACGGCATCGCGCTTAATGATGGTGGAATGAGAGCTAATGCGTATGCCGATGCGGTGGCAACCTATTTAGGGATTGCTTTAGATAAGGGAGCTGATTATTGGTCTTCTATTTGTTCTTGGCATTCAGGACGAGACACAATACGGAACACGTTTGCGCGTCAAGCAATTCCGATGGTATGGGACTATGCTGAGGCGAATCCCATGAGTGATTCCAGCGGAAATTTTCAAGGTGCAGTTGATTGGGTAGTTGAAGTCGTTGCCGCATCGCCGTACATAGCAAAGGGTGAAGTACAACAGCGAGACGCGACAGCAAGCGTCAGTGGCATGAGCCATCCGCTGATCTCGACTGATCCACCCTATTATGACAATATCGGCTATGCTGATCTGGCTGATTTCTTCTATGTGGTTGCGCCGTTCGCTTGGGAGCATCTATCCCGACCTGTTCAGGACGATGCTTGTGCCTAAAGCAACGGAGCTGGTGGCAACCCCGTACCGTTTTGGCGGTAGCAAGAGCAAGGCACAGGAGTTTTTTGAGACGGGTCTGGGTCATGCATTTGAGCGAATGCGAGCTGTCCATACACCTGATTATCCGATGACCGTGTACTATGCCTTCAAGCAGGCCGAGGCGGAATCTGAGACTGAAACTCATGACGATGATGATGAGGGTGTGAGTAAGAATAACAATGGAACAGCGATTGTCGCATCTACCGGATGGGAAACAATGCTTGAAGGACTGATTCGTGCGGGCTTCGCTATTACCGGAACGTGGCCCATGCGAACAGAGATGAAAACTCGTCAAGTGGCAATGAATACCAATGCCCTCGCCTCTTCTATCGTGCTGGTGTGTCGTCCGCGTCCAGTCGATGCTCCAGTTGCCTCGCGGCGGCAGTTTCTCAAGGAGTTGCGTGCCGAATTGCCGGATGCGCTGCGAATGCTGCAACATGGCAGCATTGCTCCGGTGGACCTGGCACAAGCCAGCATTGGCCCTGGTATGGCAATCTATTCGCGCTATAGCAGGGTCGTTGAGTCGGATGGCACGCCGCTGCGAGTGCGGACCGCGCTGCAACTGATTAACCGCACGCTCGATGAGGTGTTGGCAGAGCAAGAGGGCGAGTACGACGGACAAACGCGCTGGGCCATTGCCTGGTTCGAGGAGTATGCACACGACGAGGGCGAGTATGGACGGGCCGAGACGCTCTCCAAAGCCAAGAATACGGCCTTGCACGTGTTGGTCGATGCGGGCTTGCTGGCCTCTAAAGGTGGCAAAG
>DAICZM010000488.1 GCA_027311145.1 Ktedonobacterales bacterium | reverse complement strand
GTATGAATAATGAAGACGAGGAACTTAATCTTGATGATGGGGTTAATCTGCCCCCAGATGAACTTACTGGCGAGGCTAGCCCTGAGGAGGAAGAATTTGATGAATTGCTACTACCACATGAAGAGGAAGATGGGGAGTACTAGATAGAAATACAGCGAAGCACGCATAAGTGCCTTAACGGGGTCGTATGTGCTAGCATACAATTCATGGCAAAACGCCAATATATTTCGTGGCGACATATAATTGTCGCTTCTATTCTTATTATTTTCGGGATTATATTCATTACGATCGGAGGAATACTCATTGCCGTTGCGCTTACTCCCATGCCGGCTATTAGTTCTTTCGCTAATCGTCAAATAGATCAGTCGACGAAGATTTTTGATCGCACCGGCCAAGTCTTACTCTACGACTATAATCGTGATGCGAAACGCGATGTCATTCCCCTTTCCGATATGTCCCCCGACACGATAGACGCAACTATCGCGATAGAAGACTCAAGTTTCTATGAGCATGGTGGTATCCGACTTGCATCTATTATTCGCGCAATGCTCGTTGACGCATTTAAAGGCTCTTTTGCTGAAGGAGGGTCGACCATAGCCCAGCAGGTCGTAAAAAATGAGCTTCTCACAAACCAAAAGAGTATTGTTCGTAAAATCCATGAATGGGTACTCGCAATAAAACTTGAACAAGTGTACTCAAAAAATCAAATTCTTGAGGCATACCTCAACAACATTCCATACGGCGGTACCCTTTACGGTATTGAAGCCGCATCCGAAGCCTACTTCGGCGTTCCTGACAAGGATGTTTCACTTGCGGAAGCCGCATATCTCGCGGCAATGATTCAAGCACCGTCATACTACTCACCTTTTGGAACCCACCTCGCTGAACTTACCGCGCGCAAAAATCTTGTCCTAGATCGAATGCATACGCTCGGCTTCATAAGTGACTCAGCCTATGCGACGGCGCTTGCTGAAAAAGTTTCTTTCGCCCCGGCAGCACAAAATTCTATTATTGCACCCCATTTCGTCTTTTATATCCTAAATCAACTTGAGCAAACGTACGGCCCAAACGCTCTTATTTCAGGATTAAGGGTTATCACAACGCTTGACGCTGGTCTTGAGGCAAAAGCTGAGACAATTGTGCATCAATACGTTCTCACAAATGAAAAGAACTTTAACGCGTCTAATGCAGCACTCGTCGCGATTGATCCGTCAACGGGACAGATTCTTGCGATGGTTGGTTCAAGAAATTTCTTCAGTAAAAAAATTGATGGCCAATATAATGCAGCACTCGCTTCACGTCAACCTGGTTCTACTATGAAGCCATTTATATACGCACTCGCTCTTAAAGATGGCTATACACGTGATACGGTTGTTTTTGATGTTCCAACACAATTTTCTACCGCATGTAGCCCTCAAGACACTACAAATCGTACTGCACCTTGTTACGCACCGGTTAATTTTGATAATACTTTTCGTGGACCAATGACATTTGAAACAGCTCTGGCACAATCAATAAACATTCCTGCTATTAAAGTACTCTATCTGGTTGGGGTGCAAAATGCGGTAAATCTTGCAGAATCATTCGGTCTCACTTCGCTTGGTGATCCAAACCAATATGGTCTTACATTTGTGCTCGGTGCTGGTGATGTAAGTCTTCTTGATATGACAGGAGCGTACGCTGCTTTTGCAAATGGTGGGGTAAAAAATACACCGACCGGTATACTTGAGATTGATGACTCAAGCGGGAATGTTCTTCAAAAGTATGTCTCACAGCCATCACGAGTACTTCCAGAAAATATAGCGAATGATATATCGGCAATGCTTTCTGATGCGCCCGCTCGTTTGCCAGAATATTCGCTTAACTCCCCTTTATCATTCCCAGGCTATGAGGTCGCTGTAAAGACCGGCACATCTGATGAAACACGTGATGCATGGGTTGTTGGTTATACTCCATCAATTGCACTTGGTGTATGGGCTGGGAATAATGACAATTCCCCTATGGTGAAATCAATTGCTGGGTTCATCGCAGCACCGATGTGGCATGCAGCAATGGCCTATGCACTTTCAAAATATCCGAAAACTTATTTCGGGGAAGCGGATCCAATCCCAGCCACCGTTCCACCTATATTGCAAGGAAATTGGCGCGTACCAGATGCGCAAGGAAATATCATCCCGCACAGTCTACTATATTGGACCAATAAAGATAATCCTCAAGGACCACCTCCGATTAATCCATCGCAAGACCCTCAGTTTGCTTATTGGGAGTATGGGGTCACTGCGTGGTATAAGAGTCATCCAAGTCTTTTCTCGGGTGGTGTTATGCTCCCTGTTCCACTATCCGCAACAACAAGCATAACTAACATCGCAACTACCACTTCAATGTAAACTATCAGTTCCATCAGGTGAGGACGGTGACGAAGTATCTGACGAGAAAACCGCATTGCTGTCCATCGCGGATTGAACAGAGAACGCCGCTACAAAATCGTCTCAGAAATACTAAAAGGTCGCACAGAATTCAGACACCAGAAAGTTCCTTTAAACCGAATATCTCCAAACATCTTCTGATATGGGTCTACTGATTCATTGGGGAAACGAGATAAAGAAGTGATACATCACCAACACCTTTTATAATAATAGGGCGCCCAATACCAGCGGTGGTGAAAGAAAGACTTTCCGCCCCTGTAAGTGTTAGTATTGCGGACAAATATCGGTGATTGAAAGAAAGATCGATTGAACTTCCTGTAATGTGTGCTGTGAGTGTTTCGACTGATTCCCCTATATCGGTGTTGTGGGAAAAAAATAAAAAGGTGTTCTTTTTTTGATCGAAACTAATGCGTACCTTCTGGAAAGAGTCTGAGAAGATTGTTGTTCGTTTTAGTGCATTTTCAAAATCTTTTCGTAATACTATTGCCTCCGCTATTGATTCTTTTGGAATGATTTGACGGTAATCTGGATATACAGCATTTGTAAGCCGTGAGACAAGTATGAATTCAGGACCAATAAATGCACATTGATGTTCGTCAAATGAGATGGTAATTTCGTCTTCATAAAGTGCTTGTGCTATTTCAAGAGCGTTTTTTGCTGGGATAAGAAATTTACCTTGTGTTCCTTTATTTGCAAGAGGTATTTTCTTTTCAGTAAGTCGGAATGAGTCGGTCGCCACTGCAGTTAATACACCACCTTCTATGGAGATATAAATACTTGAAAGCTCTGGTCGTACGGTTGAGGATGATGCACATGATGCAATAGTGGTGAAAAGATTTTTAAGGACACTTCCAGAAATGAGGATTTTATTTTTTGGGTTTTCTGGAAAAGGAATTGATGGAAAATCCTCATAAGGGATGGTTTTTATTGAGCTTTTCCATGTATCACTCGTTAATGAAACAATTTCTCCAGTATGTTCTAGAGTTATTTTTCCTTCATTTGTGAGTGATGTTGCTATTTGTTGTAGTATTGTTGCGGGAACCGCAACAACACCATTTGTTTTACATTCTCCTTTAAGTTTCAGATCGATACCCGTCTCAAGATTTGTTGCACGCATTTTTATACCATCATCACTCGCTAGAATAAGGATTGTGGAGAGT
>DAICZM010000487.1 GCA_027311145.1 Ktedonobacterales bacterium | reverse complement strand
TGACAGAGCACTACAGGTATCACCGC
This sequence comes from Ktedonobacterales bacterium, assembly GCA_027311145.1. GTDB lineage: Bacteria > Chloroflexota > Ktedonobacteria > Ktedonobacterales > Ktedonobacteraceae > DTNP01. The sequence continues at coordinate 3,575 of DAICZM010000487.1, read as the reverse complement.
ACAAATTTGTTTAAGAGTATCATCATACCTCAGACGGATTGCATCTATTTAATTTAAACGGTTTTGACCGCAACGGATTGCTCCTCCGTTCTCATTCTTTGAATATATGAGGAAGATCAGTGGCTATACACACAGTATATTAGGAAGAAAAGGAAGGCAAAACATGGAACAGGCGCTGGAACAGCTTCAAGCTCTATTGGGAAAGGGGAAAGTCAGCACCAGCCCATCCGTGCTTGAGCAGCACGGACGTGATGAGAATTTCCCGGAGGTACGTCCCCCGCTAGCAGTAGCCTATGCAGAATCCAGGGAGGATGTGCAAACTGTGCTGCAATGGTGTCACACGCATGGGATTCCGCTCATCCCCTATGGAGCGGGAACCAGCCTGGAAGGTGCGCTTGTGCCTGTACATCCTGATAATCCCGTTCTCAGCCTGGACCTTTCACGCATGAACAAGGTTGTGAGCATCCAGCCGGATAATTTTCTCGCCGTGGTGCAGCCCGGCATTACGCGCACCGCTCTCAACGAGGCATTGCGCTACACCGGTCTATTTTTCCCAGTTGACCCTGGCGCGGATGCCTCGCTCGGTGGCATGGCCTCGACCAACGCGAGCGGCACGACCACCGTGCGCTATGGTGGCATGCGACAGAATACGGTCGCGCTCGAAGTTGTGCTTGCTAATAGCGAGGTGCTGCGGCTTGGTCGGCCTGTGCGCAAGACGAGTAGTGCCTATGACCTCAAAGACCTCTTCATCGGCGCGGCGGGAACACTTGGCATCATTACCGAACTGACGGTGCAATTGCATCCCATTCCTGAGCATGTCCATACCATGCGCGTATTTTTCCCGTCCATCCAGGCGGCGGCCCAGGCTGCTTACGCGATTATGGCGAGCGCGTTACCTATTGCGCGCCTGGAGCTGGTCGATGAACTGGGCATGCAGAGCATCAATCGCTATATGGGACGCGGGTATAAAGAGCAGACAGCTCTCTTCCTCGAATTTCACTCCTCGACGGCGGCGGCGATTGAAGAAGAGGTTCATCTTGTAGAAGAGTTGATGCACGACGCGGGAGCCAGTGATATCAGTATTGCCCGCACGCAGCAAGAGCGCACGGAGCAGTGGGAGGCCCGCCATCGGCTTTATTGGGCCATCGTCAACGCCCACCCTGGTCATACCTTTATCATCACCGATACAGCCGTGCCACTGGCGCGCTTGCCAGAGCTGATCGCGTATGCGCAACAACTTCTGGCGGAAATGGGTATCCAGGGCAGTATCTTGGGGCATGTAGGTGATGGCAACTTCCATACCATTATCGCGACCAAGCCAGAGGACTACACGCGGGTGCAGGCATTCTCTGAGCGTCTGGTTCGCCAAGCCCTGGCATGGGAAGGAACAGCTTCAGGGGAGCATGGCATCGGTCTGGTGAAGCGTGGTTTCATGGTCGAAGAGCACGGCGCGAGCGTGGCATGGATGCATCGCCTCAAAGCCATCTTTGACCCGGACAACCTGCTTAACCCCGGCAAGCTGATCTGAGAGATGACAATGGGAGCAAGCATTAATAGCAACAAATGGTTGCTCCCTCTCTCACCGAAGGCTGCCTTCCGCGCCACGGTCACAGCGTCGATATCGGGTGCGCCCGTAGGCTCGGCAATGACAGCCCTAGTAGTCCATTAACATTCTCGCAGATTAGCGTTCAAACGGTACTGATACGCGCAAAAGTGTTGCATGATGCGTCTGTAGCTGCGTTTGCTGACGGTACGCCATTTCTGGTCACTCAGGCAATCGGCAAAAAGAGGTGCTGACGCTTGAACAGCATCTCACAGCTCGAAAAAGCGACGGGGAAAATCGGCACAGGTGCACTCCTCGAATTACTGTTCACCAACCTGCCGATATTCCCCGTTCGCGCGTGATGCGAGGTCGAAGCAAGTGTGGGTTTGGGAATCTCGCGACCTCAGGGATGCTCGTTGTCTGACACCCTGCCAGTTGTAACCTCGCCTGCACGCTCGTAATTCACGAGAATGATGCCACTTGGAGAGACCTGACTACTCGTTACCTTGAACGCCGCCGGAATGGTGCCCTCAGCAAACAAGTGTTTTCCACTGCCCAACGTCAGCGGATAGATCTTGAGCCAGAATGCATCGACCAAATCATGCTTCATGAGCGTCTGAACAAGCTTTGCGCTTCCGTAAACGTGCAAATCCGGCCCTGGCTGCTGCTTGAGTTTGGTGATTTTTTCCGCAATGTCTCCACCTAAAAATACGGAGGGCTGCCATTCGTGAGAAGTCATGGTATTCGAGACGACGTACTTGATCGCTGGCATAACGCTGGGCCATTCGTCCGCATGTTGCGGCCAGTACGGTGCCCAAATTTCAAAGGTTTTGCGCCCTAACAACAGATCAAACGGCATGCTCATCTGTCTATTCAAGACTGTTCCAATAACATCGTCAGCATAGGGAGCTACCCACCCACCATACGCGAAGCCACCACTAGTATCTTCCTCTGGCCCGCCTCCAGCTTGTATGACACCATCCAGGGTGATGAATTCGAGTACAATAACTTTTCTCATACCTCCGTTCCTCCAACCTCTAGCGACCTTTGGTGCTGATCACATGTGTTCATAGATGTTACCTTTCTTTGCTCTCCCTCTTGCCTTCGGCATGACTGATGGAGAGCGTAGATTTTCTTGCAAGTTGCACATGTATCTATTCTACGAGCCGAGACCGCCGCATTCCATCGGTTGAGACAGAACGCGGCCAATGCATGTCGCGTGGCTACGCGACGCGAGCAGTTAGAACTGGTAGCGGGTTTGGCCTAGGCCAATAGCGAATGCGAAGACCTTGGTGGGTTTGACGGAGAACACGAAGTTCGAATCTGTGAGAACTCGTTGTTCGTCTTCATCGTAGAGGTAAAAATACCCGTTGCGTACCTGGTATGGCCAGCTTCCATCCCACTTGGTCGCCCACACCGTGGCTAGGCGTTCGAGCATGTCCTGGTCGGTGATCTGCACGGCGTCGCCCTCAACCACCACGCTGAGTCCTTCTGTCTGGTTACAGCCGGTCGTCAGAACGACGTGCGGGTTTCCACGCAGGTTGACAGTCTTTTGTGCGCTGTCGGTAGCGGTAAAGTGGATAGCCCCATCGTGCCACACAGCTACGAGCGGCGTGACGTGAGGGCGACCGTCGGCACGCACTGTTGAGAGCCAGAAGAGTTCGGCTGTTTCCAGCATCCGGCGCGTCTCCTCCCACGGCGTGACCCTTCCGCGTGGTATGCCGGGTCGGCTGTCGGGTGTTGTAATGGGTTCGTTCATCTAGAACTCCTTTCAATTGTTCCGTTTCTCTCGCAGGAAGCAAGAAGCTATACCAATCCATTCTCTTTGCGCAAAGGAAAACTGGAAAGGCCAAAACGGGTGAACCTTCAGTCCATGTACCAGATCCATAGCGCGCCCCGAACTGCTTCTGCGCAACAGGAGATAGAAATCTGTATGACATCTTTTGAGGAGAACACCTATCCAATACCCTGGAGTACAAACATATAAAGGAGACACAGTTAGGACACTACCAATTCCATTTCAGGATACAGT
>DAICZM010000486.1 GCA_027311145.1 Ktedonobacterales bacterium | reverse complement strand
CTGTTGGGTTGTGATCTGCTGGGTTGTGATCGCCTTGCTGGGTTGTGGTTGCTGCTCGCGTGTTTGCAACGAGCCGTGTCTCTACAGCCCTTCCAGGCCCGCTTTTGCCACTTCCATGTCATCGGTCCAGTGGCCGCCGCTCACACCGATGCCACCAATGATACCCTCCGCAGTCTGGATAGGGAAGCCGCCGCCGAAGACGATCAGGCGCTCGGTTTTAATAATACCGTGCAGCAGCGGGGGATCATTCTTGACAAAATCATACCATTCGTGTGTTGCTAAGCCGAAACCAATGGTTGTATAGGCTTTGTCTTGCGAGATTTGCACACTGAGCAATGGTGCGCCATCCATACGACTGAAGGCTTTCAACGTGCCGTCGCTGTCACAGACGGCGATGCACATGGGTTTGCCCATCTCTCTCGCCTTGGCTTCCGCCGCCGCGATCATGCGCTGAGCAGCCGCGCTGGTGATGCTATTCTTTTGAAAGGTATTCTCTGACATCTGGATACTCCTTCGTAAATAAAGGGTAGCGAAGGACAGTACATTCTGCCAATCGCTCCCAAAACGAACTATCAGGCAGAAGCCGATAGTGCAGAAAGAAGCTTTTATGACATGTCAGGCGGTAAAGCCCAACGTGACATCCATTTACTGGTTGACGCCGTAGCGTTGTTCGAGTTGCTGCACGGCTGGTAAACCGATCAAATTGGTGAATTGTGTGAATGTGACCATCTGTTCGGCCAATGGCGTTGGTGTCTCACCTTGCTTCATGTTTTCTAGCATGGTCAGCATTGCACGTGTTGCAATAAAGAGTAAACTGACTGGGAAAATTACCAGCTTGAAGCCGAGAGCCCGAATCTCGTCAAGTGGAAGCGTGGGTGTTTTGCCGCTATCCGCCCAATTGAACAGTTGCGGTACATTAGGAAATGTTTGTGTAATGGTGCGTAGTTCTTCGCGTGTGCGGGGGGCCTCGATGAAAAGGACATCTGCTCCCGCCTCGCGGTAAGCCTGAGCGCGTACCAATGCATCGGCAAAACCCGTAACGGCGGCTGCATCGGTGCGTGCAATAATCACAAAATCAGGGTCGCGGCGTGCATCACAGGCGGCGCGGATTTTCTGCACCATTTCCTGCATCGGGATAACCTGTTTCCCTTCCATATGGCCGCACTTCTTGGGCCAGCTCTGATCCTCGATATGTACTGCTGCAACGCCCGCCCGCTCATATTCCTGAATGGTACGGCGCACATTGAGCGGATTGCCGTAGCCCGTATCAGCATCGGCGATCAAAGGGATATCCCCAATCACATTGGCAAGGGCAGCGGCCCGACTGACCATTTCGCTCATGGTGAGCAGGCCCACGTCGGGCTGTCCAAGCACACTTGCGGATGTGCCAAAGCCGGTCATATAGACCGCTGGAAAGCCGGCTTGTGCGATTAAACGTGCGCTCAAGCCATCGTAGGCTCCAGGGGCGATAATCAAATCAGGGCCAGCGAGTAGTGTACGCAGACGCGTTGTTGTATGCAAGGTTGCTCTCCATTGAGTCTCAAGAATGATATTGTCTTTCCATTGTATCATCTACAACGTGGTCTAACCAGTCAATCAGTGTTGCGCGGGAACTAGCATCTGCAAGCGTTGTGTGGCCATCTGTACGTGGATAGGCGTTTGACCGCGTATCTCGCCGTCAAGCGTGACATCCTGTGGATCAGCATTGGTGGTGATTGTGACTCCGCGTGCGCGCACATGATGAACACCGGGCATGCCTGTTAGCTCCGCGGGCTGCATGTGTGGGGATGCCATTTGCAGATGGGCTTGCGCATTTTGTTCTTGCTGATTGAAAATACTGGTTATCACATTACTCAAGCGACCCAAATCGATATCCTCAATTACCACGATATCGAGCAGACCATCGGTCAGGCTTGCGCCAGGAATGCTGAGGTTCCATTGTCCGCCAAAAATGGGGGCGTTAATCACGGTTGCCTGGAGTGTGCGGCAACTGAGTAAAACAGGCTCGTGCGCCAGGATTTGTTCAGTCTGTGTGGTGTGTTCCGGCGAGAAAAGGGCCAAACCCTCAAATTCTAGATGCATCTCTAATGCGGTATGATTTTTCAGCACTTCTAAGGCCGCGAAAGGGTAGGTCAGGCTTCCATAGCGTTGACGGGTGGCGACATTGGTTGCCAGACGTGCAAACTGGACGTTGAGGCCCACGGTCAGAGCATGGTCGAAATAGCTCGGTGCGCTAAAGGCAGTGGGAAATGGTGTATATGACATGTTATGCGGTGCTTGCTCTGCGGGGCGCGCAACGCCGATATCAGCGGCATGTAGGTGGCCTTGTGCGATGGTTTCTGCGGATCCGCGCAGGTCTTGTGGAATATTCAGTGAGCGCGCAATATCGTTAGCCGTCCCTAGTGGAAGAATGCCTAAGGGGAGACCACATTCGATAATGTGGCTGGCAACACCGCCAACTAAGCCATCGCCTCCCGCTGCGATGGCGGCGTCGATGCCTGCCATTTGCCAATGAGTTCCCTGTGCCATGAGGTGATCTAGTTCCGTGATGGAAAGCACCTGGACCAGTTCTATTGGCATTTGACGCAGGTACTCGAGGGCTTGAGAGAGCTGTTCCGCACGACCTGAATGCGGGCTATAGATGACAATGACGCGCTGTATCTTCGGCATAGTGTTGTATCTACCCATCTCTTGCTTGTTGTCGTCGCTGGCATTGTACGATAATCATCTTGCGGTTTGCAATCGCCACCGTTGATTGACAAGAGAAGAGCGTCTTATTTTCATGTTTTTGTATCCTGATCGTCACCTGTTAGCGTCTCTCTGATGCATACTATACGTATGTGGAAGTGCATCATGAAATCTGCACAAGGTATTGTGATGCTGCTATCCACAGAGTAAAATACCTTTTAAGGAGTTATCGCGTGAAAGAGACGCTTGCATCATCGAATAATGAAGCTTCTACCATAGCTGCCAGCGGCAGCGTAGCACCGCAAGGTATCGGCATGGCCGTCGCGTTTGATTGGGGCCTGACGACACAACTACTCACGATGCCTTTTTTAGCACTTTTGCTTGGCAATACTGGACCATTTAGTGTATTGCATCAACCACCGTTGGCAACAACGGTCATCTCGTTTGTCGCCTCGTTGCCGTTTGCCGTCTTGCTGGCCATTTTTGGTGAGGGCGTGCGGCGCGGTTGGCGGTGGACACGCCTCGTACAGGTCGTTTTTAATGCACTTCTCTTTGTCGGTGGATTGGCTAGCCTACCGGGTCTCTGGCAATCAGTGACACATGGAAACTACTGGCCTCTGATTACCTCTGTCATCTTGGTCATCTTCTCGCCACTGATTGCCTGGCGTCTGAGTCGTTCATCGAGCGCGCAATGGTTCAAAACGGTCAGTAGTATTGCTGCTCGCAAACGACATGGGGGAGCATGGCCCTATTTGATCGCCATCTGGGCCATTGTGGGAGGTGTCCTGCAAGCTCTGGCCGTGATCAAACCCTAGTTTAGGCGATGGTTTAAAATTTTAGATTGACTTGGTGCTGCGTGTTGTTAGGAACGCTGGGAAAGTACAGCGTTTTCTCAGGTACTTACCTGATAGCATCCCGTGC
>DAICZM010000485.1 GCA_027311145.1 Ktedonobacterales bacterium | reverse complement strand
CTGCTACGCCACCCAGTGGCACGCATTGTTTATGTCTCCTGTGACCCGTCAACGCTGGCACGCGACCTTGACATCCTTTGTCACGGCACAGCAACCTATCGCTTACAGTCGGTCCAACCACTCGATATGTTTCCGCAAACAGCCCATATTGAATGTATTGCAGTTTTGGAGCATGCAGCATCATGACCACACTCCTCCCATTCTTGCTTGCCTCCGCTTCACCCCGGCGGCGGCAACTTATCGCATCCCTCGGCCTGCCATTCACCGTCGGCATCTCTCCCACAGACGAAGATGCCGCCCAACAGCATTATACCGGGCCTGCTGAGGGATTAGGCGTATGGACGGCAGCCCACAAAGCTGTCATGGCACTGACACTATCAGACGCGCAAGACCGCCTGGTCATCGCAGCCGATACCACTGTCATCCTCGATGGTCAAGAGCTTGGCAAACCACGCGACCAAGCACATGCGCACACCCTGCTACTCTCGCTACGTGGCCGCTGGCATTATGTAGTCACAGGCGTCGTGGTATGCGCGCAGATTGATGGCAGCGTTCGTCTCGTCAGTGAAAGCTGCACCACGCCCGTTCTCATGCGCAATTATAGTAAAGAAGAGATTGATGCTTATATCGCGACTGGCGATCCGTTCGACAAAGCCGGAGCTTATGGCGTTCAACACGCCCTCTTTCAGCCCACAGAGCGCATTGATGGCTGCTACCTCAACGTCGTTGGCTTGCCAATCTGTACGCTTATCAAGCTGCTCGCTCAATTTGATGTGTATCCTACCTCAAAAGGCTTGACAGGTACAGCCTGTCCCTGGTCAGAACGATGTCTGAAAACACCAACACCATAATACGCGGTCGCTATGCACCCAGCCCGACAGGCGATCTCCATTTGGGCAATTTGCGCACAGCCCTGCTTGCCTGGTTATTTAATCGCTGTATGGATGGACAATTTATTCTGCGCATCGAAGACCTGGACCGTCCGCGCATTCACCCTGATGCGAGCAAGCGCATGTTGGCTGATCTACGCTGGCTTGGCCTCGATTGGGACGAAGGGCCAGATTGTGGCGGCCCTTTTGCTCCTTACACCCAAAGTGAACGAACGGCTATCTATCAACACTATTTACACCTTCTACAAGCAAAAGGGCTTGTGTACCCGTGCTATTGCAGCCGGGCCGAAATTGCACAAGCTGCCAGTGCGCCACACCAAGGGAACGAGGGACCACGCTATCCAGGCACGTGTCGCTTCCTGACCACGCAAGAACGCACTGAAAACGAGGCATGCGGACGCCGTCCTTCGTTGCGTTTTCGCGTTGATGATACACGCACAGTGACCTTCACCGATGATATTTGCGGCCCTCGCAGCCAGCACGTGCAACAGAACGTCGGTGATTTTATTCTCTCTCGCTCGGATGGCATTTTCGCCTACCAGTTTGCGGTAGTGATTGATGACGCACTCATGCAGATTAGGCAGGTTGTACGCGGGGCCGACCTGCTCTCCTCCACGCCTCGTCAAATCTTACTTTATGAGGCATTAGGTTTTCCCATTCCAACATTCGCTCATGTTCCGCTCATGCGAGATGAGCAAGGCCATCGACTGGCCAAACGTGCGCAAAGTATGGGCATCGCGCCTTTACGTGCGGCTGGCCTCTCGCCCTCGCAGGTGATCGGGCAACTCGCAGCCAGTTGCGGGCTAGTGACAAAGGACCAGGCCATTACCCCAAAGGAACTAGCAGTACACTTCTCCCAAAATCTGTATGGTACAATACGCGCAATATCGCAGCATACTAAAATTTTTCATGTACCGTAACACGGTGTAGGCGCAAATATGCCCATGCATTGCCGTATCAGCACCATAGTAAAGAGATTGATTCATTTATGCTCACTTCGAATAATACACACACCATTGTTATCGCCACCATGAGCTTAACCATACAAGTTCTGCTCAATATCGCCACCATTGCTCTTGCAATCGGCGTCGGCCTCCTCTTGCGCCAGATACTCGTTCGCCGCTTGCGTCAAACGGTTCTCGATAACTGGATTATTCAGACGCTTGGAATCGTTGTCATCATTCCCGCTCTCATACTAGGGGGGCTGGTCATTCCTATCATCTGGAAACCAGAGATTATTTTTGCTTACTGGCAGGGTCTGCAAGGACAATTACAAGCCGACAAGATCAACCTGAGCGCGTTGGTGACAAATATCTTTGAAACACTTCTACTACTCGGATTAGGCATCGGTGTCGCTCGTACTATTCAGGCAGTAACGATTCGTGGTCTGGGTGAGAATCGGATTGACATCAATATCCGCACCCTGATTGGGCGCATTTTCTATATTATCATTCTCATCTTTGCAGCTTTCTGGATTCTCTCGATCTGGCAAATTTCTATTGGCGTGCCTATCGCAGTGATCAGCGTCATTACCGTCGCCGTTACCGTGGCAATCCAAGATATCTTGAAAGACCTGGTGGCAGGCTTTTATATTTTAATCGAGAGGCCCTTCCACATTGGCGATCAGATCAGTACAGCAACCTACGTAGGCAAGGTCGTAGATGTTCAGTTGCGCGCCACAAAATTACGCCTAGTCAGTGGTGAAGAAGTCACAATCCCAAATTCCCTTGTGTTTGCCAGCCCGGTAACAAACAACTCATACTATGGTGAGAGACGTGCAACGATTACCGTCACACTCACTGAAGATGCCTTTATCAGAGATGAAACACAACAACACATCCTAAAAACGCTACAAGAGATTGAGCATGTGATGGTGAAACCAGAGCCGTCTGTCTTGCTCACGGGGTATACACTAGAGAAAAAAGTGACACTATTGGTGCGTTTCTGGGTTGCCAGTGGACAACTTTCTGTTGTTTCCGACGTAGTATACACACTACACAAAATATTACCCGAAGCGGAACTCGGGGTCACAGAATCTGCCGGGAACGTTTAAAGGGACGGACTGGCAAGCAAAGGTCACTGAAGAAAGGCCCAACTGTTCCTTAAGGGAGTTTGCATACGTTGAAAGAATATGGATTACACGATAGGCGAGCAAAGATGCACCATATTGGCCTGATTGGGGGAACATTTGACCCTATTCATTACGGTCACCTTGTCATTGCTGAAGAAGTCCGCGCAACACTTCAGCTGGACAAAATGGTTTTTGTCCCGACCGGGCGACCACCACATAAACCTGGGCGTAATGTGACAGCCGCTCTACACCGTTTGAACATGGTGCAACTAGCAATTGCCTCAAATCCCCATTTTACGCTTTCGCGCATTGAGATTGATCGTCCAAAACCATCCTATACGGTCGAGACGCTTCGCATCTTACGCCAACAATGGGGCACAAATATCGCGCTCTATTTTGTGATCGGGTGGGATAGCTTGGAGGATTTTCATACCTGGTATGAGCCAATCGGAATACTTCAGCAAATCACACATCTTGTCGCAGTCAGACGCCCAGGATATGTTGAAGAGCCAGCATATAATAAATTATTGGAAGCACGTCTGCCCGGCATCATGCAACGATTACTGGTTCTTCCCGCCCCACAGCTGGAAATATCGGCAACAGAACTACGACAACGGGTTGCCGAGGCCCACCCAATTAAATATCAAACGCCAGAGGTAGTGGAGC
>DAICZM010000484.1 GCA_027311145.1 Ktedonobacterales bacterium | reverse complement strand
CCGTGAGGGAGCTGTTTCGCTTTAAAGATTGACCATTGTCACGCCGAAGATATCACCTGCTGCCCCGATTTCTGCCAAGGCCCAGTCAGGAATGGGATCATCAACAGCGATAATCATCAGTGCAGTTCCTGCCTGGCGGGCAAGTTCTGCTGGCCGGGGAGCGCGTGAGGTTGGTCCCACTCCCATATGGCGAATATTGACGCCTGCTTTCCCCAAAACTGTGCCGACCTTTCCAATCATGCCTGGCTGGTCCTGGTTGCGGCAGAAAAGAATGTATCCCTCAGGCACAAACTCCGTCCAATAGCGACCAACACGCACGACACGTGGTTCATCGTGCATCACTGTTCCACTGATAACCTCGACGCGCTCATCGCCCGGGCCGGTTTTGCTGGCGAACGATGCGGCATAACCATTTGTGCCTGGCACACGCACTGTCACCAGATTGGCAAACTCGCTGGGTGTGGTAGACTTCTGCTCGATGATCTCTAGTCCACGCTGTTTTGCCAGCAATTGGGCGTTAATCATATTGACATGTGCGTCCGAGACAGACTCTAGCAAGCCTTTGATGAGGGCTGCCTGAAGTGGGCGCAGATCGTAATTCGCGATCTCGCCACTACATGCTAGTTCAATTTTGCCCAGTGGCCCCGGTTGAAGCTGTGTGTACAAGCGGCCTATGCGCTCTAGCAGACGCATATAGGGTTCCAGTACTTTAAGCGTCTCTGGTAAGATCAATGGTGCGTTGACGGCGGCGCGTGGGAAACCGCCGCGCAGTACTGTGACAATCTGTTCCGCAACATCTGTGGCAACGCCGACCTGAGCTTCTTCGGTTGATGCACCCAGATGTGGTGTCGCAATCACACGCTCGTGTGCCAGCAATTGCCGCAAAATCTCGTTGTCGCGAATAGGTTCCTGGCTGAATACGTCCAGGGCTACACCCGCAATATGTTTTGTGTTGAGTGCCTGTAACAAGGCTTCTTCATCAATCAAGCCGCCGCGTGCGCAGTTAATCAGGCGCGCTCCCGGCTTCATTATCTGAAGTTCGCGGCTTCCAATCAAGCCGCGTGTGCCTTGCGGGCCGCTGGTCAGTGAGGTGTGTAGCGTCACAAAGTCGGATTGTTGTAGCACCTCGTCCATGCTGAGCATTGTTACGCCAATTTTGTTGGCCTGTTCAGGCGAAACAAAGGGGTCAAATGCGACGATTTGCATTTCCAAGCCTTGTGCGCGCCGTGCCACCTCGCGTCCCACTTTGCCCAATCCGACAATCCCCAGCGTTTTGTTGCGCACTTCCACGCCGAGGAAACGGCTCTTCTCCCATTTGCCCGCTTTCGTGCTGGCATTCGCAGCAGGAATGTGGCGTGCGAGTGCCATTAGCATGGCGATTGAATGTTCTGCGGCGGCGACAATATTGCCAGTTGGTGAGTTGACCACCATAATGCCCTGATGGGTCGCGGCCTGCGTATCGATATTATCGACGCCTACGCCCGCACGCCCAACAATTTTCAGGTTCTTTGCAGCCGCCAGAATCTCTTTCGTGACTTGTGTTTCGCTACGCACGATCAGGGCTGTGTAGGCACCAATAATCTCTTTCAGTTGCTCTGGCTTTAGGCCGGGCCGTTCATCAACTTGCGCATCCGGCAACTGTGCGCGCAATAAATCAATGCCCTCTTGCGCAATGCGATCAGTAATTAAGATGCTGATCGTATCCGTCGCAGGGGCTGCTTCCAATTGTGTCATAATCACAAATCCTTTTCCACTTAACCCCGATAACCGAACTCGTGTAAGCGCGCTTCTAGCTTATCCATTGTCTCTACCAGATCGGCCTCACAAAAAAAGCCTAGATGCCCCACGCGGAAGATTTTTCCTTCCATGTGATCTTGTCCCCCAGCCAGCACAACGCCATCTTGCTCGCGCAACTTCTTAAGGAGTGCCTTTGTATCAATGCCTTCTGGTGTCTTGACGGCAGTAACGGTGTTCGAAGCATATTTGTGATCGGCGAGTAGCTGGAGACCCATGGCTTTGGCTCGCCCGCGCACATAGGTGCCTGCTTGGGCATGACGCTCGAAAATCGCCTCACGTCCTTCGGCAAGCATCATTTCTAGTGCAACATCTAGCGCATAAAAGAGCGAGACCGCTGGCGTTGAGGGATGCTGCCAGACCTCCAATTTCTTGAGTGCCAGACCCCAATCGAAGTAGAAACGTGGGAGTTTGGCCTCTTTGCTGGCAGCGCGTGCGCGTGGGCTGGCGGCGATCATCATCACACCGGGCGGGGTCATCCAGCCCTTTTGCGAGCCAGTGAAGACGACATCAACGTCCCAGGCATCCATCTCCAGCGGGACGCTGCCCAGCGAGCTAACAGCATCAACGGCGATCAGCGTATCGGGGCTATGGCGACGAATCACGGTGGTTAGAGCCTCTATGTCGTTTGTCACGCCTGTTGAGGTCTCATTATGTGTCATAAGCACGCCTTTGAACGGTGGCAATCCCTGTAAGCGTTCTTCAACGGCGGCTGGTTCTGCTGCCTCGCCCCAAGGAAATTCCAGGCGTGTCACCTGTAAACCATAGATGCTGGCAATTTTCGCCAGGCGGTTGCCAAAGTTACCGATGATGATCGCGACCACATGGTCACCGGGCGAGAAAAGGTTGGCGATGGTGCTTTCTTGACCGCCTGTGCCAGAGGCTGGGAACGTCATTACAGGCGAGGTAGTTTGGAAGAAGTAGCCTAAACGCAAGGTCACGCGTTTGACAATGGCGGCAAATTCGGGGCCGCGATGGTTCACCATCGCCTGGGCCTGGGCAGCCATGATCTCTGGCGGCAGTGGCGTGGGACCAGGGACGCGCAAGTTTTGGCGTGGAATAGGTGTGCGTGCTTCTACCTGAGGAATATCAATCGCTTTGCGTTCTTGTGTTGTCATGGTGTCGCTTACTCCATTTATATCAGTCATCAAATAGACTGATTGCACTGCTCTGTCTAGCTCGCCCCATTGCAAATAGGAACGGCGGACAACCCCATTGTTACCCGCCGCTGGTGTTGCTCTGTTATTTTCTCTATCAGAGTATCGCATCGTGACTATTCATGTCAAACAGAAGCACCGACTTTCTTTCAGTGCATGATCGTCTGCTGTCTTTTCAATCCCCTATCGGATGGAGCTTCACGAAGTTAGTACGGGCCTGACTCGCGATGGGAAAGCCGCCCATAATCACCACATGTTCGCCTTTTTGAACCAGATTGTCTTTTTGCAAATATTGATCGACCTGTGCGATGAGTTCCTCAGTGGTTCCGTGCATGGCGATGCGATATGACCAGACTCCCCACCAAAGAGCGAGCCGCTGATACACTGCAAACGAGGGTGTATAAGCCAAAACAGGTGTGCGCGGACGATCTTTCGAGATCAGATGTGCTGACATGCCGGTGCGTGTAAAGACGACGATGGCCTTAACGCTTGCCTCTTCTGCCAGTTCGCGTGCTGCGTGGCTCACGGCCTGCGATTTTGAGAGATGTCCCATTTGCACTGGATGCATGATATGGTTGCCTGTCTCGATCTCTAAAGCAATGCGTACCATCGTTTGGACCGCTTCAATCGGATAATCTCCAACCGATGTCTCCGCACTGAGCATCACGGCATCGGTCTGGTCGATGACGGCGTTGGCA
>DAICZM010000483.1 GCA_027311145.1 Ktedonobacterales bacterium | reverse complement strand
GAGAGCAAAAGTTGAAGAAATGCCAAATATGATGTAGTATCTTAAGTATCACTGCTGGGAAGCGGCCAACCATTGGGAGAGCGGAACCTACCCACGTGATACCAACATACCTGCTGTATGCAAGGAGAGAGAGCGTATGCAGGGCAAGATTACCTATCATCAACAGGTGAGTTACTGTGGAAAAGCACGATGTAACAAATGCCGTGCTGGCATTGGGCATGGTCCCTACTGGTATGCCTATCAGACACGCGATGGGCGGACCGTGCGCACATATATTGGGAAAAAGTTACCGCCAGAGGTTGCAGCCGTGCGTGAGGAGTTTGCCAGCTATAGCAGCAAAAAATCTCCGCGCCACGCGGGCGATACGTCTGCTTCGCCTGTCTTGGGTAGCGTCGATGAATACATTGCACGGGGCGAATTTATCAATGCCATCCCTTTATTGGATAAAATGCTTGCTGCAGACCCCGTGAACGAGGCCGCAGTCCAGCGTTTGATGAGCATTTTGGCACGTTTGAAGCGACGCGGCGAGGCATTGCGCGCGTATCAGCGTTTTATTGATGTTTTGCAACGTGCCACCGGCAACGCGCCAACACCAGAGAGCCAGATATTGTACGAAACGATTCGCCAGGGCAAAGAAGTCACGTTCCCGCCCTATAACGCTGCCACACACGCGATGCCACCCATACAGATACCAACAAACGACGAGAGTACGCAAGGCGAAATAGCAACCTTGCCGATTGGGCGTGCGCGCCAGAGTCCGCTCATTGGACGCGAACAGGAGCTGCTGCGTGTGCGCGCCATGTTGCAACGGGTGAGCAGCTACATACCTGAACCAGAAACGAAAAATAGTACGCGCCCTGGCAAGAAACGTGTCACACCACAAACAATCATTCCACCAACCATCATGCCGCTCGACACGCAACGCCATCCCCAATGTGCTATGCTGATGGGTGAGGCGGGCATTGGCAAAACGCGCCTTGCCGAAGAGGTGAGCCGCGAAGCCCAACGCAACGGCTGGAGCGTACTCTGGAGTCGCATCTATTCTCAAGAGAGCAACATCCCCTATCGTCTGTGGAACGATATTCTGCACAACGCCTTGAGCATGGAAGGGTGGGAAGATCGTGCATTCGCCCTTCAGCCACTCGCGCCGCTTTTACCCGAACTTTACAAATTGAAAACAACATCAACGCCGCTCGAACCCATTATTGAGCAGGAACAACTGCGTCTCTGGGATGCTGCCCGCGAATTGCTCACCGCCGTCAGCGAGCGCACACCACTGGTGATCGTGCTGGATGATATTCAATGGGCCGACGCCAGTAGCACCCAACTCCTCGGCTATCTGGCACGTCATATTTATCGTTATCCAATCTTTATCATCGCCACCTGTCGCGAGAACGAGATTGGCGAACGCCCACTACGCCCACTGATCTCGCATATGCAGCGCGAACATGCCATCGCTACCATCTCCCTGGAGCCATTAAGCAGCGAGCAGATTGGCATGCTCGTCACACACATCCCCAATATGCCAGACCTCACGGAACCATTGCTACAGTACATCCAGACACAGGCAGCCGGTAATCCCTTTTTTGCCGAGGAACTGGCACGCATGATGCCTTCCTCGACGCTGCCAGTCCTGCCCAAGACAGTTGCCGCTGCCCTGGACCATCGCGTAGGCAAGCTCAGCAATGATTGTCAGCATCTCCTCAGCACCGCAGCCGTGCTGGGTGGCTCTTTTGAACTGCCACTGATCTGTGCGATGGAGAGTGAGAATAACCAACTCGACGAGGATAGCGTGCTTGACCTGCTCGACGAGGCCATACGGGCAGGCGTCCTGACAGAAGAAGGACTTGGCACACGCATCTCTTATCATTTCTGGCATCCACTGCTCACCACGCATCTCTATGAACGCATCTCAGCAGTACGACGCACACGCCTGCACCGACGCGCCGCTGACCTGTTACGACGTATCTACATCACACACGAAGAAGGGGCAGCCGCGATGATTGTGCATCATCTCGTCAAAGCAGGGGCCCCCGCGCTACAGATCGCTCACTATGCCGAAATGGCAGGCAACAAAGCCTACACGCTCTCAGCTTATAAGGAAGCAGCCGAACACTATCGACTTGCCCTACAATCACTTGGCGTGCTTAGCACTGAAAACGGCCAGAAAGAGTTCGTTTTCGAGACCTATGACGCCCACTATATCGTCTTCTTGCTCGAACGGCTCGCCGAATGCGCGAATATTCTCGGCAACTTTGATGAAGCGCGCCAACTCTATCTGCGCATCCTCGATATGCGTCGCCGTTTTGCTCCGCAGCCAGAGCAAGCAATCCATGGACAAGAGACACAGATACGGGCAATTCTCTGGGGCTAGATCGGGCGCGTCTGGCGTTATCTAGGCAATACTACATTAGCGCATGGTTGCTGTGAGCGGGGCCAGAAGATTCTCAGTGAGGCCCATATCTTAAGTGGCCCCGCCTGGGCACGCTTGCTCTATCAACAAAGTGGCATTTACCAACACGAAGGACGTTATAGCGAGGCATGGGAGACAGCAGAAAAAGCTCTCGCGCTCTTTTTGGCCTTCGCTCAGCAGCATGAGCAAGGTATTGATCGTGATCCCAAGCTCACAGCAACCCAACCAGACACCATGGATATGCTCGACCTAGCACCCCAAAACACACGCACGATGCTCACCCTGCAAGGCGACCCCATTGATCTGGGTCGCACCTACTCACTGCTTGGCACGCTGACCAGCAATATGGGCCAGTATACAAAGGCGTTAGAATACTGCAATACGGCCTTAGCTATTTTTGAGCAACATGACAGAAAACGCGAGATCGCACATGTCACATGCAATATTGGCTACATCCATCTCAAAAAAGGCAACCGTATCCAGGCTCAGTCTGCCTTGCGCCGCTCACTTAATCTGGCGGAACAGATTGATGATGGTCCATTGACCTCGGTGGTCTATAGCGATATGGCCCAACTTGCCCTGACCAACAATGAACTGCAAGAAGCTGAAGAACTCTATAGAGGTGCGCTTGTCCTGGCGGAACGCTTCGAGGACCGCACCTATATAAGCCGTTGGAATGTTGAACTGGCCGCTGTTTTTCTCGCGCAGCAACGTTTTGAAGACGCAATGACACGCATTCTACGTGGGCTACGCATCGGACGCGGCATGCAAAATCACCCTTGCATCTGTGCAGCCCTCATCGCCCTCGGCAATACCCGCATTGAGCAAGTCAGCACAACACCAGAGGAAGAGCTACCTGCGCGGACACGCTACTTACAACAGGCCAGACGCCTGCTTGAACGCGCCCTCGCCCTGAGCAATATTGAGGCAGAACAGCGCGTTGCCAGCCATTACGCTCTGGCCCGCATCACCTTGCTGCTCGGTGCTCTCAAAACAGCCAGCGAAGAGCTTCAGCACGTCATCGACGAGGCTCAGCAGTTTGAGCTGGCCTATCTTAAGGCACAAGCCCGCACTCTGCTAGAGAGCATTAAGGCATAATACAGGCAACATAGAGCAGAGTAACCACAAACATCCATAGAATTTGCGATGTCCTGCTTCTCTTACCATCTCATAAGCTCTCCCCTTTATGAGACAGCTTCAAGCAATCTACCATGCCGTCCATAGGTAAAAAGCAGCTTACCTACCCGCCTAGTTTTGCGAAGAACACCAT
>DAICZM010000482.1 GCA_027311145.1 Ktedonobacterales bacterium | reverse complement strand
GTAGTAAACAAATCGGCCAAGTAAACCTTTGCCGCGAAATTTTCTTTTATCACTTTCTGTTTGCTCAGATAATACGGCGGGCTGTACAGCCAGTCCTATTGATAATGCTATTTTTGGTAAATCAACAAAGCGCCCCTGTCTTTTAACGCGCAAACTACCACCACTGTTAGCACCGGTCTAAACCCGCGGTTAATTGCTGGGATGCGCGGTTGTTAGCCAGCGCCAGCACATTTATATATAACTGACATATTGCATATACTGAATTAGTTTGAGAGATTAATATTTGGCAAAGAGAAAGAGATCCGAGCTGCAACTCGAATCTCCGGACATCGTGGAAAACGATGTGAGTAAAGTGTCATATATCAGCGGTGTATTTGTCCAGTCGCTTTGCCTAATGCATAGTGGAAAGCGAGAAACTGGTTGGGCGAATTTTGACATGTGGTTGGTGCAGCAGCGTGGTAGTGCTGTGCCAAGGATGTGACTGGTGCAATCGTTATTGTTCTGACATGTGTGCTGAGCAAGGGCGGCGAAGGTCATTGCGACTAGCAGGAGCGCGGTATCAAAGAAGTTTTGCAGGAGCGCAAAAGCATGCAACTCGTCAAGCGGCATATCGGATTAGACAAGAGCAAAAAGTGACGCATCACTCCTTTTCTGCGGATGAGTCTTCTGTAATAGTTGAGCAGGCGGAGCAAGAAGTAAGTCCTCCACCTGAAGTTCAACCAGAAATGTCGATGACGCCGCAGTGTTGTATTAGCTGCGGACGCAGGTGTGTTTTTGTTGTGCGTCGATGGGCATGGTCGCACTTGCGCCGGCGTATACATCAAAGACAAGGAGAAAAATATGACAGTTGCCAAAGAGATAGAGGCTGCGATAACGCGCTTGTTTCATGTTGAGAATTGGCCCATCACCACTATTGCTACCCAGTTAAATGTTCATCATTCAGTTGTTAGGAGAGTACTACAGCAAGATGGAGTAGCACAAGAGCGGCTAATTATCAGGCGTTCAATGTCTGATCCATTTATTCCCTTTATACAAGAGACGTTAAAGAAATACCCGAAGCTGACAGGGACTCGATTACACGAGATGGTAAAAGCAAGAGGATATATGGGCAGCGCCAGTCACCTACGCCATATTATTGGGAAATATCGTCCGTATGAGGCAGAAGCCTTTATGCGTATTCGCACATTGCCAGGCGAGCAAGCGCAAGTTGACTGGGCGCACTTTGGCAAAATCACGATTGGAAAAGCACAGCGGCGATTACTAGGTTTTGTCATGGTGCTTTCTTGGTCACGCATGATTTTCTTGCAATTTTACTTAGGGGACGCGATGCCAAATTTTCTTCGCGGGCATGTTGAGGCATTTAATTGCTGGAAGCAGGTTCCGAAGAAGATTCTATACGACAATTTAAAATCGGCTGTTCTTGAGAGAAATGGCGATGCCATCCGTTTCAATGGAACATTATTGGAATTGGCAAAGCATTATCGTTTTGAGCCGGTACCGGTAAACGTAGCCCGGGGAAATGAAAAAGGTAGAGTAGAGCGAGCAATTTCTTTTATTCGCACATCCTTCTTTGCTGCTCGTGAGTACACAGATCTGGATGATTTAAATCGGCAGGCGCTTGAATGGTGTCATGGTTTAGCAGCAGATCGCCGATGTGCTGAAGATCGCAGCATGACTGTAGATGAGGCGTTTGAGCTTGAAAAACCAAATCTATTGTGTTTACCGGACAATCCATTTCCAGTATACGAGCGTGATTCTGTGCGTGTTGGAAAGACACCATACATCAGGTTCGATCTCAATGATTATTCGGTGCCTTTTTCACTGGTTAGAAAAACGCTGCAAGTGGTGGCGGATTTAGAATTTGTCCGGGTAATGGATGGGCTTAATGAGGTCGCCTGTCACAAGCGTTGTTGGGACAAAGGCTGCCAGATTGAAGATCCAAAGCACATTGAAGAATTAAAAGAAGTCAAACGAGAGGCAAAGGAGCATCGAGGGATAGACAGGCTGCATCATGCAGCACCAGCCGCGACAAAAATTATACAGCTTGCTGCTCAGCGTGGTCAAAATCTTGGCGGACTAACAACAGGGCTTTTGCACTTATTGGATCTTTACGGAGCGGTGGAGTTAGAACAAGCAATATCTGAAGCAGTAGAAGCACAAGCATGCAATATATCTTCAGTGCGGCAAGTTCTTGAGCGTCGGCGCCGCGAGCAAAATTTGCCTGAGCCAGTAGTAATTGCTGTGCCAGCGGATCCAAGAATACAGAACATCATTATTATTCCGCATGACCTTGCATCTTACGACACACTTCATTCTACTAAAAAGGAGGCTGACAATGTCTGATGAATTAAAAAACAAAGCAAAACGACTTGGCTTTTATACCGTTGTCGCACGCTGGGGAGAGTATGGTAACCAGCCGTGGTTACCGACACTTCTGGAAGAGGAAGAAGCGGAGCGTACGCGGCGCAGTATGGACAGGCGAATCAAAGAAGCAAAGCTTGGGCAATTCAAGCCAATGTCTGACTTTGACTGGAAGTGGCCAAGAAAAATTGATCGCGAACTGGTAGATGAATTGTTTAGTCTTCAGTTTCTGGATGGAGCAAACAATGTAGTTCTACTGGGTCCAAACGGCAATGGCAAAACAATGATAGCCCAAAATCTTGGCTATCAATCATTGCTTGCCGGGCATTCAGTACGATTTACAAAAGCCAGCGAATTACTGGATGAGTTATCTACGGCCGATGGTGCGTATGCTAGAAGACGTTGTTTAAGAAAATACAGCCTTGTCGATCTTTTGATAGTTGATGAAGTTGGCTACCTCAGCTATGACAACCGTTATGCAGACTTGTTGTATGAAGTGATAACTGCTCGCTACCAAAACCGTTCAACAATTGTGACCACTAACCGCCCGTTTCAAGAATGGGGTGCTGTTTTTCCTAATGCGGCATGTGTAGTGACTCTTGTTGATCGTCTCCTTCACAAAGCGGAAATTGTCACTATTGAAGCTGAATCATATCGACACAGGGAAGCCAAAGAAAGAGCCGCAGAAAAAGAAAAGCAACGCAAAACAAAAAAGAAAGGTAACGACAAGGAGGAAGGAAAATGACAGTTAGACTTTTAGCATGTATCGAATGTGATGAATGCCATGTACATTTTGAAAAACTTGCTTCTATACAAGGCTTACGCAGTGAAGCTTTGGCGGAAGAAGTACATGAATTAGTGTTAGCAGCAGAGGATCATGAATGGGACTGTCGTAAAAATGCTACCGAGCACATTTGTTCGTGCTGTATTGAACGAATCCACAACCCGTTCTAACTTTACTTACAACAAACAGGAAAGCCCAGAGCAAAAAACTCTGGGCTTTCCTGTAACCAAAAGAATATACATCCAAAAACTCATCTTGAAATCATGCAATTTCCAGCGCTTTTAAGTAGTCGCTAACATAAGCCAAGGAGTGGCGGGAGGAGAGCTTTCAACCTCCTGTTCGCTGCCATTAAAAGGCGTGTCGTGGCATTGGCAGATCGGCCGATCGACGACACTGCTCTTTGAGATCAGAACGCCCCTGTGTCACGCAAGCCCCAAGAGGTTTCCCCGTCGTGTCCAAAACGAGCCCCAGAGACGACGCGGTAAGCGCCGTCTGGGGCTCGTTTTGTTTTGCATACTTGTGTCTGTATTGCTTGTGGACTTTATCTTGCGAGTTTTTT